>PCYB01000036.1 GCA_002762845.1 Candidatus Woesearchaeota archaeon CG10_big_fil_rev_8_21_14_0_10_36_11 | reverse complement strand
AAGTTGCTTTGCATCAAACACCAACCCATTTTCCCAAACAGCAACCAAATCTAACCCAACTTCCATTGGTTTAATGTCAAGCCGTTTTAACGTATCTGCTAATTTTTGGGTGATTGTTGCTCCTTCTTTTGCAACAATAGTGTCCTCAACAATGGCTAATTTTCCTTTTTCAACTTTTGTTTTAATACCAACACTTGCAAGCTCTGAAATAATTGGTCCTGGTGCAAAGTTTGTTGGACCTGCTTTGACAATAATCTCTTTCGGGGCTACTTGGCCAGCTTTTGCCGGTGCTTCTGACTTGTTCCTTTGAAGTGTCGCATACAAACTAAAAGGATTATCCTTACTGAACAATAATGCAGGCATACCTTTAACTCTTTCTATAAGCTTCTCAATGTCTGGATTATGTGATTCTTTAAGAGCAAGTGTAATAAGACGTTTCCGTGTCATTGAAAGAACTACACCTTTCTCTCGTAACATTGCACGCATTTTTTGTAATTGCTGTGCAGGAAGATTTTCAAAATTAACAATGGCAACTATAGGGTACTCTTTAATTTCACGTACAAGTTCTTGAACTAATTTTTTCTTATTGTCAGAGACCATTTTTATATGTTGACCGGTTTGCTCATTGTCAGTTTGAGATTAATGTTTTTAATGTTCTGCATTTCATTTGGAAGGTGTTTTATAACGGCACCGTAAATTGTAAGGATATTATCAATAATCTCACTTTCAGGCTGAGACTCTTTTCCCACCATACATTGAAGGTTCATTCCTTTCTTTGTCGTAAGATGGACAGACGAAGATAACTTTTTTTTCAGTTGTTCTAAGTTAGCACTTGGTGGAACAACACACCCAAGTTTAGGGTTTGGCATTTTACCTCGAACCCCAAGGCTCTTACCAAACGCCGCTGCCACTTTTGGCATTAACGTTGCTTGTGCAATGAAATAATCATATCCTTTTGCAAGCTTCTTTGCTTCTTTAATATCTTTATACTTTACAAAATCTACTTCTTTAATTGTAATATCACAATGTTGGTCTGCTTGATCGGCTAACTGTTGATCAACAAATGCTGCAACTTTGATAGGTTTGCTCAAAGGATAATGTAACGTCACGAAAAAATCTAACGGACTTTTCTTTACTTCAAAATTCTTTAAGTTAATAATTAAGTCGTATGATTGTGAGAATTTCTTCTTAGGAAGTTGTTTGAGTTCGTGTAATGCTTTTTGAATTTGTTCTTTATCCATTTTCCCTCCTACCTGTCAATGTAAATCGTATGTGATTTATGGCTTTTACCGGTAGTGATAACGGTTAACAACCTTGGATTGTGGGTTATTTATAAAGATTTTGGTATTATTAATAATTAACCGTGAAGATTAGCAAAATATCTTCTCCTATGAGTCATTGAACCTCTATCTCTATCACTTTTTGTAGTAGAACGACTTCGTTGTCTTAATCTTGGATCAACTAGAGCCAAGTTTTCATATGGTCGATTTGTCGGAGTTGGAATATATCTTCTTTCTGGTTGATGTACAAAACCAGGCACTTGATCATCACGCAGTGCAATGACGTCCAATACGATAACATCAATACTTGTTGGGATAGTTCCACCTTTTCTCTCTTGAAATGTCCTTTCCTCTACGTGCAATGGCGCAACATACGGAACTTCACATACCATTTGATTCATATCATAACTCACAATAACCATATTTTTTCACCTACTGAATCTTAATTTTACAGGAAAAAAATGTGTACTATATATAAGCTTTATGACACACTTCATCCAAAAATCTTCTTAAAGAAACTCTTACTTGGCTTTTCCTCTTTAAGCTGTTTAATCAACTCTTTCTGTTTCTTGCTTACTTTTTGCGGGACAGTTACTTTAACCTTCACCATCTGATCGCCATGACTGTGATGTAACGACGGAAGACCTTTATTCTTCATCCTGAATATGGTCTCTGATTCCGTACCGGCAGGTATTTTTAACATTGCGTTTCCTGATATTGTTGGAATGTCAATATCATCTCCAAGGGTCGCCTGTGTAAAACTAATGGGGACAGTAATATGAATGTCATTATCCTTTCGAATAAAGTATTTGTGTGGCATAACATGAATTTCAACATATAAATCGCCCGACGGGCCGTTATGTGGACCTACCTCTCCTTCTCCCCGAACACGAAGACGCATACCATCATCAACACCTGCCGGAATCGTAACTTCAATTTTCTTTTGTTTTCGTACAAGGCCTTCACCACCACACGATTTACACGAGTCTTGAGGTAATTCGCCTTTACTATGACAGTAAGGACACGGACTTGTTTGTTGAAAGAGGCCAAAAGGTGTCCTTTGTGTCCGTTTCATGTACCCGGAACCGTTACAGTGATGGCACGATTCAAATGTATGTGCTCCTTTTCCTTGACACTCCTGACAATGTTCAAGCTTGTTTAATGGAATTGTTTTTGTTGTACCATTCGCTACATCTTCCAAACTAATCTCTGTTTCGTATAAAAAGTCTGAACCTCTTTGTGCGTGCGAACTTCTTTGTCTGGTTCCACCACCAAACAGGCTGTCAAACACATCATCAAAATCGCCAAAAGAACCTGAACGAAAATGTGACATGATATCTGAAAAATCAAATCCTTGTGATGCTTGACCGCCCTGGAACACATTGCTTCCGAACTGATCATACTGCTGTCGTTTCTTTTCATCTCCAAGAACAGATGCCGCCTCACTTATTTCTTTAAACTTTTCTTCATACTCTTTCTTTTTATCATCGGGAGCCCTATCAGGATGATATTTCATGGCAAGTTTTTTGTACGCTTTTTTAATCTCCTCTTTACTTGCACCTTTTTCTACTCCCAATAGTTTGTAATATTCTTTATCCGCCATTTTAGTTGTTTACCTCTAAAATGATGCTCAAAGATTGTTTAATTTTTGTATGTGCCATTGTGTAGTTCCTCTTTAAGTTGGTCTGGTGTGAATGATAAATGTGAAAATAATCTTTTTTCCTCTCGTGTTATTATACTTATTCTTTTTTTCCAATACTCCTGATCTCGTGAATATCGTACTTGTAAATCTGCCATCCGCTTTTGTAAAGAAATAACACTATTATCTTTTGTACGCCAATCAGCGTAATGTGCAACACTTTCTTCAACAGTCTTATTCTCTTTTAAGAAATCGCTTGAGTGGAGTGATGCGATTGCCAGTTCTGGATATTTGTCTTTCAAAAAGTGGTAAAGAGCAGTTGATTCGTGCATGTTAGGATATTCCTGCCTAAGATGTTTCCACATAGCAATTTCTTCTTCTGAATATTCATATGGATAAAACTTAGTTGGAACGAGATTGTCTATAACAACAACTTTAAACAAATCGTGGAGTAACGATATTCTATCAACAAGTTCAATGTTTATTGAAACACCATTTTCTTTCAGCTTTTCTGCGAGAAATACTGCTAGTTTACGAACACTCAGACAATGCTCTCTAATGTTTAAAGGAACTCTAAATGTATTGAATAGTTCAAGACATTCCTGTTCCGTTGGAAGCTTCATAGTTTCTGAATGTTTTTTATTCTCTTTTCCAATCTTTCTAACAATACCAGTATTTGCATCTACTTCAACTAAGTCACCATCTTTAAAAACTTTAGTAGCAACTTCTGTACCGACGATACAAGGAATGCCGAATTCACGAGAAATAATTGCTGCATGAGATAACATTCCTCCTTCTTCTGTTACAATTGCCCCTGATTTTTCTGCAATATCAATAACATTTGGTTGTGTCATTTGAGTAACAAGAATATCTCCTTTCTGAAATGAACGACGGAATTCTCGTAATTGTTCAATGTTGTTTGATTCTAGTATTCGTACGACTCCAACAACTTTCCCTTTATTAGCTACAGTTCCTTTGATTTCATTACCTTCTTGCGATTCGTATAATTCAATTAATTCTTGTTTCGCGAGATTCTCGGCCTCATCACCCGAAACGTACGTTGCGTTTCCATTTTTCCATAATCCAACAAAATATTTCTTTCGAGCAGTTTTTTCTTCATCAGATAACTTGACACCGTTCTTTAATAGTTCACCAATCTCTTCAATAAGATAATATTTTTGAATATCAAAAACTAATTCACCAGTTCTTTTGGCAATCTCGTTAAAGAGAGAAATTAGATAAAAGTCAGTTCCCGCCCAACACGACTTTACTTTCATTCGCGCAACAGCAAGTTTTTGCATTAGTGAAACTAATTTAGACATTTCTGGATGTTTTGTAAGAATTTCTTTTTGTTGTTTCTTAAGATTCTCTTTCTCATGAGAGAAATCTTTGATTTTTAAGTGCATCTTGTCGTTATTATATTTCTGCGTTAATGTATCAATTACATCTTCATAAGAAAAATGACATGCAACGATCCAAGGATGTTTCTCTACATGCCTAAAAAGATTTTCTTTGGAAAATTTATATTTTATGAGTTCTTGCCAATCAACAAGTTCTTTATTTGCTTCATCAAGTTCTGGAGAAACTAAAATAATAGATTTTTCCTCATCAGAAAATGTTTCTTGGATTTTGTTCATAAGAACATGAATCCCATTTACTTGTGTCGCTCTAAAATAACTTATAGCGTCTGTCCAGTTGGTTGTTCCTTTAACTAATAGATCGAACAGTTCAATATCAGAAATTTTCTCAACTTTGGTGTTCTTAATACAATTAAACAAATTCCAGCAGTTTGTACATTCTTTGTCAACACCATTAAAAAAATCTTGTACAAATTCGTCATTAAGAAAATTCTTACCTTTTTCAATATCATCCTGTAAATCATCGTTTGAATGGTAACATGAAATAGTATTGTTTTTTGATACAACAAGAATATTATTAATTCTGTTCCATATAATGTCTCGCTTATTCTTAAGACCATTTATGTTCATTTGAATAGTGAAATGAGTTTGATAATTACTCCAAACAAAAGTGTATGGAGATTTTTTTACATCCCCGATTCTTTTCTCTGCATCAACTTCAACTCTGTTTTCATCTTTCAATTTTCTTATTCTCCAGATAAGAATCTGTCAATTGCACGAGGTACATCTTCTCGCAGAGCTGCTATCGTTTCTCGATATTCAATTTCGTCCTTACCAAAAGCGTTAGGCGTTTCAGCAGAAGGATCATCCCTAGCGTACGCACTTAATACAGAAACTAAAACAGGACTTGCGCCATCTTTCATAAATATTTGACCAATGTCCGGTTGTTTTCGTGCAAGAGTATACCCTGCCGCCCGATGTATTTGTGCAACTTGATCATTATTTCGTCCTGCCATACTCAATACAGCAACAACATCGGGTTTTGCAACTGTTTGATCTTGACCTTTTTTAAGACGGTCAAATAAGCCAAGTTCTTGTAATACTTGAGCTCGATATTCATGTTCATCACGACTAAATCTTTGAGCAGCTTGTGAATAAAGATCTTTTATTTCTGCTTCATCATCACCCTGAATTGCAGCAAGAACTCTGTCTACATCATTTGAAGAAAAAATGTCTCCACGATCATACGCCATGTTTATTGTACGCACCATGAATGAGGTAGAGGCTATACCTGCTTTTATTTCATCAACCGATGTTCCACTTGAAATAGCTACATATTCACTTAATCGATCTAACTCTCTCAAATGTTCATTTCCAAAAATCTCACTTGGTTTTGACCGTCCTTGATTTGCAGTACACGCAAAATTAAATTTTTTAACCATTTTACTTATCCTCCTTCTTCTCCTCAAACTCTGCATCAACGACTTTCTCGCCGTTTTCTCCTTTCTCATTTTTAGGAGCTTCAGCTTGTTGTTTCGCAGCAGCGTCAGCGTACACTTTCTGGCCGATTTCCTGGACAACTTTGTTCAGTTCATCAATCTTTTTGTTAATCTCATCAGGATTGCCAGATTTTCGTGCATCTTCAACAGCGTTGATACTATTTTCAATCTTCTTTTTCGTTCCAGCATCAATCTTATCTTTAAACTCTTCCAACACGTTCTTCGTCTGGAAGATAACCGCATCGGCATTATTTTCGGCGTCAATCTTTGCCTTTTTCTTTTCATCTTCTGCTGCGTACTTTTTTGCGTCCTCTTTCATCCGTTCAACATCATCCTTGTTCAGATTACTTGAACCAGTAATTTTAATTTTCTGTTCTTTACCAGTCCCTTTATCCTGTGCAGATACATGCAAGATACCGTTCGCGTCAATGTCAAACGTTACTTCAATCTGTGGTACGCCACGTGGTGCAGGAGGTATTCCCATAAGATCAAACTGGCCAAGATGTTTATTATCAGCAAACATTGGTCGTTCTCCCTGAGCAACTCGTATCGTTACTGCTGTTTGATTATCTGCAGCAGTACTGAAAACTTGCGACTTTTTTGTTGGAATCGTGGTATTCCTTTCAATTAACTGTGTAAAGACGCCGCCAAGTGTTTCAATACCAAGCGATAATGGTGTTACGTCCAACAATAAAATGTCTTTAACGTCTCCTGCAATAATTCCTGCCTGGATTGCTGCTCCAAGAGCAACAGCTTCGTCAGGATTAACAGATTTATCGCCGTCTTTTCCAACAATACGTTTCACTAATTCTTGTACTGCAGGTATCCGTGTTGAACCACCAACAAAGATTACTTTATGAATTTTGTCAACAGTTAAACCTGCATCTTTAAGAGACGTTTTTACTGGTCCTTCCAGTCGTTTAAGAACATCGGCAATCAATTCCTCAAACTTTGCTCTTGTTAAATCTTCATTGATATGTTTAGGCCCATTCTGGTCAGCAGTAATGAATGGTATACTAATTTCAACTTTTGTTTTTGAAGAGAGTTCAATCTTTGCTTTTTCAGCAGATTCTTTTAACCGTTGCATTGCAGTTGGATCATTCTGTAAATTGATGCCTGTTGATTTCTTAAAATTGCTCGCAAGGTAATTAATGATAAGGTCATCAATATCATCGCCGCCTAACATATTATCTCCCGATGTTGATTTAACTTCAAATATACCCTCACCAAGTTCTAACACTGAAACATCAAATGTTCCACCACCAAAATCAAACACAAGGACAGTCTGATTAACATCAACTTTATCTAACCCGTATGCAAGTGCTGCAGCTGTTGGTTCGTTTACTATTCGAAGAACGTTCAGTCCAGCAATTTCTCCCGCATTCTTTGTTGCTTGCCGTTGTGCATCATTAAAATATGCCGGTACAGTAACAACAGCATTCTTAACTGGCTGGCCAAGGTACGCCTCTGCATCATTTTTCATTTTCTGAAGGATCATTGCAGATATTTGTTCGGGAGTGTATTCTTTTCCGCCAATTTCAATCTTTTCATTCGTTCCCATTTTACGTTTAATCGAACGAACAGTGTGTGAAGGATCAACAATTGCCTGGTTTCGTGCTACCTGACCGACGATAACTTCATCACCTTTAATATGAACAATACTGGGGGTTGTTCGAGTACCCTCTGCATTAGATATTATTGTTGGCTTTCCTGCTTCCATGATTGCCATTGCGGAGAAAGTTGTTCCTAAATCAATTCCTATTGTTGCTCCCGTAACATTTTTGTTTGCCATTTTTATATGCCTCCATAATAGGTATTTTTATTTTCTATTGTTCTTTTTTTCCAGCACTGATTGTAACTTTCGCATGCCGGATAACGTGTCCGTGTAACATAAACCCTTTCTGAAACTCTTCTACAATTGTGTTTTCTGGTGTTTCAGATTCAACTTTCATTAACGCTTCATGAAAGTAAGGATCAAACAGTTCATTGGTAGTCTTGATTGTTTCAATACCATTATCCGCTAACAATGTTTTTAATTGAGCATAAATGAGTTCTATCCCCTGAACAAATTCATCTTTCGCGTCACATTTATTTTTTAACGCAAGTTCAAGGTTATCGATGATAGGAAGGAACTGTTCAATAATCTGCTTAGACGCCATTTGTTCCATTTCAATAACACGTTTTTCTGTTTGTTTGCGATAATTTTCAAATTGTGCTTGTGTTCGTTGGAGAAGTTCTCTCATTTCTCCCATTGGATCATTTTCGGGTTGTATTGGGACTGACCCTTTAACCGGTGCATTTACTGCCGCTTTTTGTTTTTTGTCTGCCATAGTGTAATCATGTTGACTTAAAGTCAACCACAACTATCTGAAACGTAACTTATATATAAATGTTTTGGGAAAAGTTTAAGAATATCTACAACATCACGCCAGTATGGCCAATAAAATAACCATTGTCAGAATTAGAAGAACGCCCCATGAAAATATTAATCAGGAATTGCAATGGTTAGGAAACTCTTTAGGACTTTTTAACCTTCGTGATAAAGACAGCAGTTGTTTTCGAGTGTTCATTACCCTCGTACGAAAAGCGAAACGGAACGAAACAATTTCTTCAGACGATATTGCAGAAAAATTACATTTAAGCAGAGGAACAGCCGTGCATCACCTTACACGACTGATAGATTCTGGTCTTGTCGTGAGGGAGAAAAGTGGATATTTGCTACGAGAAAATAATCTTTTGCGAATCGTACATGACATACAGCAAGATGTTTCATCTATCCTTAATGAACTAGAAGATGTGGCAAAAGAAATCGATGAAAGATTGGGATGAGATATCGTTCCCAAATATTTTTATACAACTGCCCCATTCTTAACATTATGCACGTCAACGAATTTCTATTATTATGTACACGAAAAGAATACCCGCAGGAAAAGATACTTCTTTTTCAGAAGGCTATTAACATTGCACGTGCAGTACTTTCGGACAAGAAACGCATTGCAGGAGATTCGTTCTTTGACCATAATATGCGCGTCGCAACAATCCTTGCACAGAGCAACTCTGAAGCAGAATCAGTCATGGCAGGTATTCTGCAGGGAATACTTCCCCACATGAAAAAAGAAGAGTTAAAGATTCTGTTCGGAACAGAAATTGTTCGTTTACTGGAAGAAGTAGATGAACTTAAAGAAATAAAAAGTAGGAATCTTCAACTAAGTGCAGATTCATTACGTAAAATAATCATCACAACTGTCCAAGACACAAGATCCATTTTTGTAAAATTTGCAAACAAACTTGACAATATGAGAAGCATTGACGTTCTCCCCCCGTTAGAACAGAAAAAGATTGCACAAGATGTGTTAGATGTATATGCGCCGTTAGCGTACCGCCTAGGAGCAGAAAGAATACGGACACAACTTGAAGACATTGCATTCAAGACACTTAACCCACGAAAATCAGAAGAGATAATGACGTACTTCGAAGAGTCACGTGAACAACAGGAGAGAAGTATTGATGAAGCAATTGCACTCATACGAAAAACATGTGCTGGAAAGGTTGAAATACAGACAATAAAAGGGAGACCAAAGCATGTATATAGTATTTATAAAAAGATGCAAGAAAAGAAAATCGGAATCGATCAATTGTTTGATCTTCTCGGTCTTCGCGTTATTGTTCCCGAGGTAAAGGATTGTTATACACTCTTGGGGATATTGCACGAGGCATTTGAACCAATTCCTGGACGTTTAAAAGATTACATTGCAACGCCAAAACCTAACTTTTACCAATCAATCCATACAGGAGTTATACTTCCTAACGGAAAAGTTGCAGAAGTACAAATACGGACCCCAGATATGGAAGAGTTTTCTGAAGAAGGATTAGCAGCACATTGGAAATATAAAAAATTAAACTCAGATGAATTGTTTGAACGGCGTGTCGCATGGTTAAAGAATGTTTTAGAAATGCAGAAGAACCTCGAAAATAAAGAGTTCTTGCAAACAATAAAAGTAGATTTGTTTGGCGATAAGATATATTGTTACACACCAAAAGGAGACGTGAAAGAACTTCCTAAAGGAGCAACGGTACTTGATTTTGCGTACCTTGTCCACGAACATATTGGTAACCAAACAGTCGGTGCCCGCGTTAATGGAACGTTTGTCCCTATAAAACATAAACTTATTTCAGGCGATGTTGTTGAAATTGTAACAAACAAAAATCAACGGCCTCGAAGGGGCTGGATAAAAATAGTTTTATCGTCAAAAGCACGGCAAAGAATTCGTAAATCATTAAAGACATATGATAAACTTCCTGCATTGTATTTTAGAAGAATAAAACCTGCTTCAACGGAAGAAGAGGGAGTATTAGTTCATTCTGACGATTTCCCAAAAGCCACATGTGTTTTAGCAAAATGTTGTATGGCAATTCCGGATCAAGATATCGTTGGTATAATCACAAAACGAAAGATTATCTCGGTACACACAAGAGAGTGCAAAGCTGCATTGAAAGAAGAACATCGGTGGGTTCCAGTTCAATGGAAGGAAACGTTTAATCAGAGGATTAGATTTTATGTAAAGGCAACAGAACGAAGCGGCCTTTTAGCAGACTTGTTACATACAATTGTCAATGCACGGTTTGAAGTAAAAGAAGCGAAAGCAAAAATGATTGGAGAGAATGTTGTAGAATGTTCATTTTCTGTTATTCCGCGAGATTTGAATCATCTTAAAGAGTTAATACTTCGTGTTGGTAAAGTAAAGGGGTTTAAAAGAATTATTTTTGAATGAGTTAATCTATCAATAAGACTAACTATTTAAAACATGAACTTTATCATATCAACCATTCTGCTACTGTATCCCCACTCATTATCATACCATGCTAAAATCTTAACCATTCTACCATCAACTTTCGTTAATTTGGAGTCAAAGATGGCAGAATATGGATTGCCAATAATATCGGTACTTACCAATTCTTCCTCAGAATATTGAATTATTCCTTTCATTGATTTTGTACTTGCATTTTTGAATATTTTGTTAACCTCTTCCACAGACGTATTCTTTTTGACAATACACGTAAAGTCAACAATTGATCCATCCTGAGTAGGAACGCGCATAGCCATTCCGTCAATGTGACTTTTAAGCGCAGGTATAACCCGTGTAACGGCAACTGCTGCTCCCGTTTCTGTAGGGATAATATTGTTCAAGATTGAACGAGCTTCACGCAAATCTTTATGAGGAGCGTCAAGGATTCGTTGTGTGTTCGTTACAGAATGAACTGTCGTCATAAACCCTCTTTCGATACCTAACGCATCATGTAAAACTTTAACAATTGGAGATAAGCACGTTGTGGTGCAAGAACCTTTACTGACAATATGATCTTTACTCTTGTTGTAGATCTCTAGATTAACCCCTTTAATCAATGTTTTAATTTTTCCAGTATCGTCATTTTTACAGTTAGCAGAAAGTAATACTTTTGTAGCGCCTGCCTGCAAATGTTTTTTGGCATCATCATATGCTCGGAAAAGTCCTGTAGATTCAACCACCACATCAACGTTATATTTTTTCCATGGTAAACAAGTAGGATCTTTCTCAGCAAAAACGTGTACTTTCTTGTTTCCAATTATAAGAGAATTTTTTGTGTACGTTACTCTTTCTAAAAGTGGTCCGTGAACAGAATCGTACTGCAATAAATGAGCAAGATTTTTTGTGTCCGTTAAGTCGTTGATAGCAACAAAGTTAATCTTTTTATCTTTATATCCAGCACGAAACACCATCCTCCCAATTCTTCCAAAACCGTTAATTGCAACGTTGATCATACGTATACACCTCTTTACCATATTTGAGAAAGATTTGAGTGTTTATATAGGTTTTGGCAAAAGTTTTATATTAGTATTTAGATTTAATATACTAATGGCAATACGAGAAGCACAGAAACAAGATTATGAACAATTGGTTGAATTATTAAAGTCATTTTTCTCAACGCACAACATATTCCAGAAAGAAAAAAAAGATATCATTACATATATTACGACACAGAAAGAGACAGTTCTTGTTAATGATCAAGAAAACAAAATAGTGGGGACAGTATTTCTTGTAGTAGAAAAAGATGAAGGAACCCATACGCGGTGGAAATTCCGACATTTTGCATTTAATGATAAAGATAATGGAAAAGAATTGTTGACAGAAGCAGAAAGAAGAGTACGGGCTCATTCAGATACTGCAAAGGTTGAATTGACAATAGCAGAAAATGAAAAAAGTATGAATTTCTTGAAAGAACAAGGTTATAAAGAAGAAGGTGCTTTACATAATCATTATAGATGGGGCGAAACGTGTTTCGTGGTAGGTAAAAGTTTTTCCTAAACATATTTAAAACAAGAACATATTCTGAGTACATGTCAAAACTAACAGCAATACCATCAACAGTACACATTGAATTTAAATCAGCGTTCATAGAACGATATGCACAATTAACAAACTGGGACGAATTTAAAAAATATTCATTATCATTTTTACGGCGAAGTATACGAATAAATACGCTTATAACAACCGTTAAGGAAACAACAACATCCATTAAAGCAAAAGGGTGGATCTTGGAACAAGTACCGTGGTGTAAAGAAGGGTTTTGGATATCTCATCCGGATAGGAAAGATGTTGGTAATTTGTTAGAACATCATCTTGGAAAGATATATGTGCAGGAAGCAGCGTCAATGATTCCCCCAGTTGTGTTACGGCCACAACCAGGTGATATTGTGTTAGATATGTGCGCTTCGCCCGGAAGCAAGACTACGCAAATGGCAGCCATGATGAACAATAAAGGAATTCTTAT
This sequence comes from Candidatus Woesearchaeota archaeon CG10_big_fil_rev_8_21_14_0_10_36_11, assembly GCA_002762845.1. Lineage (GTDB taxonomy): Archaea > Nanobdellota > Nanobdellia > Woesearchaeales > GW2011-AR9 > PCYB01. The sequence goes on along the minus strand of PCYB01000036.1, from coordinate 9,775 downwards.
TGCAAATGATTACAAAGGACAACGACTACAATCGTTGGGTATTAATGTTCAACGTAGTGGAGTAACAAATACAATAATTACATTAATGCACGGGAAACGGTTTTATGAATTTCAATTTGATAAGATTTTAGTTGATGCTCCCTGTTCCGGCACAGGAACTATTCGTAAAAGTTTGAAAACTATTACTATCTGGAACGCAGGTATGATTACTAAATTGGCAAAACAACAGGTTGAACTGCTTGTCAATGCATTCAATAACTTAAAGCCTGGTGGTGAATTGGTATATTCCACGTGTTCCGTTGAACCAGAAGAGAACGAAGGCGTTATCCATACATTATTGGAACGGTTTGATACCGCAGAAGTTGTTCAGGTTATGTTAGAAGGGTTGAACACATCAAAACCTATCACTGGATTTAAGAAAGTAACATATAATAAACAAGTGCAGAAATGTGTGCGTATCTGGCCACAGGATAATGATACGGAAGGTTTTTTCGTGTGTAAGATACGAAAAATACCGCCGAACGAATGAAATGAGTGACAAAGGTTTCTTTGTTTGTAAGATTTAAAAAAAATAATACATTCTCCACTAACTAAATCTTTTAAAAGCTGACGTTCTTCAAAAAAACATGTTTGGCCTTCCTAAAACAATCACGAGCACAGTAGAAAAACAAAGCTCAAAATTTTATAAAATACTGAAAAGTTCGCTCAAGCCAAAAAATGAACATATTCTTATCGTGAGCGATTATGGAACCAAAACTAATACGCTTGCGCCAATGTTAGGGTATGGATATTATTATGCTGCAAAGCAGAAAGGGTTTGATGTAACGTTATTGTTCCAAGATATTAAAAAGGGATTTATGTTTGCAGATGATCACATAGTAAAAGCAATACAAAATATTGAAATGAATAATATTATTATTGTTGCTGTATCAAATAAGATTGGCCGGTTTGGTAATGAAAAGAGTTTCAGGACTTTCTGTACAGAAAGAGGACATAGGTTCCTTTCTGCAACAAGTTTGGGGGATGTTAACGAAACCTACTTTGACATTTTCATGGAAACAATGAATGTTCCTCATTCGAAAATGAAAAAGAGAGCATTGAAAATCAAAAAAATGTGGGACAAAGCAAAGGAAATTAGGGTAAAAACGGAGGCGGGAACGGACGTCACGTTTGATGTTGAAGGAATGCATGCAATTATCAATACTGGAGAATATCATGAACGTGGAAGTGGCGGAAACATGCCTGCAGGAGAAGTGTACATTCCACCAAAAGGATATTATGGTGTTAATGGAAAAGTTGTTGTTGACGGAAGTATGAGGACAGAAGATGGTGCAATCCTCCTTAAAGAACCGCTCATTCTGCATATAGAAAAAGGACGAGTCGTACGTATTGAAGGTGCAAACGCACATTTGTTAGAACAAACATTTCAAAAACATGAAGATAGAGCAAAATATCCGTACAGGGTTCGGCACGTTGCAGAGTTAGGTGTTGGAATAAATCCTAGTGCGGTTTTAATAGGTTCGTTAATATTAGACGAGAAAGTGTATGGAACAGGCCATATTGCGATGGGAAGTAATTATTGGTTTGGTGGCGAAATAAAAACGATTTATCATGGTGACCAAGTGTTTAAGAAACCAACATTTTATGTTGATGGCCAAAGGATGGAATATTAACGTTCTATAACCTTTTCTGTCTCAACATCGACAATCTTTGAAGGTCGACCTTTTTTCTTTCCTTCGTAAATCATAAATTCAATGTTTCTTTCAATATCTTTATTAAGATCGTCAACAGATGTCATAAACGGTTCTCCACGTTTATTTGCAGACGTTGTAATGAGCGGAACACCACACTTTTGTATAGTCTCCATAAACCAATGGTCGATGAATCTAATACCAATTGTTTTTGATTTTGGAGCTACATTTTCTGCAACTGCATGTTTATTTTTAAGTTGAAGAATTAAAGTAAATGGTCCGGGTAATTTTTGTAACCACATTTCTGTTTTTTTTGTTATAACACAATTGTCACGAATCCAATCTACCGATGGAACGATAACAGAAAGTGGTGTAGCAGATAGTCTTTTAATTTTTCGGATTTTTGCAACTGCATGGTCATCTTCCGCATTACATCCTAAACCATAAATTGTATCTGTGGGATAAATAAACAGTGTACCTTTTTGTATCTTATCAACTATCTCTCTGCGACGTACATACAACTCTGTCTTTGTCAACATTTCCATACATATAAGAATGTCAGTACAAGTTTATATATTTTATTCCTGTAAAAAAAGAAAAAACTGGCCCGAAGGCCAGAAGGTGTCTTCCAGAGGTTGGTTGGCTGGTTGTATTAGTGAACATGAAAATCGTCAATGAACATCTGTCTATCTTTAAGGACACAGTACCATTCATACTCGTTGTTTTGATATTTTGTCAGTAAATCAAGGATTCTTGTTTTGAGGTTCATTGGAGCCACCCACCACTTAACTGATAATCAAACGAGTCTTCTTTGTGCATTAAAGACTGTTGTGTTAACATTCTTACTTGCTCCTCAAATAATTTTTGTATTGTTCTTGTTGTAAGATCAATCATACAAATCACCTCTCTTTAGATATCTTCATAGTTGAGGTGATTTATATAGTCTATCCGTGGTTGTCCAGTGGGGTGTGGGTTTATATACGACCCTTTGAAAGTGTGAAATTTTTAGGAATTACGTGGTATCACACTGGACAAAACATTTAAATATCTCTAGAAAGTCTTTTGATGAGAGGTGGTTGCAAGTGCCTGATGCCATACAAGAACATTTTGAAAAACGGACAACAAGGTACATTGATGAACAATTGCAACGTATAGATTCACAACAACCCGTAGAACAAGAAGATTTTCCAGCACCCCAACAAACAAGACGAAAGGAAGCACAACGGCAACAATCTTTATCGCACGAAGAGAAGTTTCATTCTGAATTTTCATTCATTTCGTTAATATTAGGCATAGTTGGACTAATTCTTCCGCTCTTTAGTACATTAGCAATCATATTTGGTATTGGTGGTTTAATGCAAACACAGAGAGAACATATGAAAGGTAAATGGATGGCAGTTCTGGGCATAAGTTTAGGTTTTGTTGGAATAGCAATCATTATCATTGCCATTATTTTTGGTGTAGGATTCTTAGAAAATTATTTGCTTAAATTTGGGAGCATAGAAACGTTAGTTGGCGCAGCAAGTGCGTATGTAAATTAATACTTTTTATTTTAGAATATCTGTAATTACTTTTTCTGTTCTTTTTCTTCTTTGAGCTTCTACGTCGTGAAGAACATATCGTAAAGATAATCCACCCGTTTCAAGATTAAAATCTTCATACGTCTCCACTCTAACTGAAGGGTCTACTTGCCATGGTGCAAGAGATGTATCATTAACGCGTACAAGAGAAAAAGGCATACCATTTTTTAACGTTCCTTCTCCAAGATATTCATCTTTCGGTTTTCCTCGAACATACTCCTTTGCGCTTGGTCCAACAACAAGAACATGAAGATCTTCTTCATCAACAACAATAAGTTCTATTGATTTCTGTTTTGGTGTTTCTCGCACAGGTTCCCTAATCTGTGTAGGTCTTACTTCTTTTGTTATCGCGCTTCTTTCACCAGCCCCACCGTATCTTCCTGTACTCCTTTGTTCATCTCTTCGATAAGCTGCGGAGGTTGGAGTAGTTAGAATAACTTTTTGTTGTCCAGTTATTCTTTCTGTGGGTCGAGGAGGATATGGTTCTGAAAGAGCCCTTACATTATGTGGGAGTTCCACTGTTGGATTCATTGAAGAAGCATAGCCTTTGTTTGGTGCCTCGGCTTTTGGTAAAAGATTTGCTGTTGTTCCTTTACGCGTTTCTCCAACTTTTTTGAATAAGAAAGCTTTTGTTTTTTCTTCCACATCTCCACCCATACCCAACCACGTTAAATGTACGCCCTCATCAAAATATAATTCATCATACATTTCTACTCTCGAATCATTTACAGGAATTCTTGTTCTTTGCATGATTCCTGATTCTCTTTTAGGATTAACAAATTTGATATATTCGGTACCATCATCTAAATAATGAACATCGCGTTGTGTGAATCCAGTTACATAAGGAACTATGTTTCTCCCAACAACAACTGTTCTACCAAAAAAACAATCGTGAACGATAAGTTCAATACCAGGCGCTACTCTTGCCAGAGAAGTCTCGTCTCTTCGTGATGTCGTAAATCCATTATGATATGGTGTTTGATGATCTTGAGTTTCTGGACGTGCTGGAGAGGCATAATCTGGTTTTGGTGGCGCTTCAACAGTTAGTGGTAATGGTTTTGCAACAGCAACACCCCCTTCAACATATCCAACAAGAGGAGAATTTGGACCTTTTGGTTTAGGACTTCCCTGTGCACCAAGAGTTGCATACTTCTGTTTTTTCGCTCGTTTAGCAGAAAATCTTTCAGCACGTTCTTGTGCTTCTCGAAGCTTTTTAGATTTCTTACTCATAAAACTATCAAGAAAATTACTCACTTATAAAGTTTACTAAACTAGAGTAGTATCAAACAAGTACAGCATTTGCTGTTCCAGTTTGACCTGGCCGAGACGTAATTCTTGCTCTCCCCAGTTTGGTTTCAACAACTGCACCTTTTGTCAGAATGTTACGACGAACCAAGTTTGGATTTGCAGAGTTTTCAACTACATTAACTAATTCTGTCTTTTGGGTTTTTCCTTGAGCATTAGTCACATTAACCTTGTTCGTACCAAGAAGAACTCGTTTACTGTTACCGCCAAGGGTACGCTTCACTCGAGATTTATGCTCAGTATCAATCTTTGCATTTGCAGGATACCCTGAAAGTTCATACTTCTTTTTAGCTCTGTACGCGTGGTATCGTCCACCAGACGCTTTCCGTTGTGACCGTACTTGTGATCGTGCCATTGTTATACTCTATTTTTACGTGTGGTTTTTAAAGGTTTCTATAGTTTCTTTTTCTTTCCATTAAATATTTGTTCTTTTAATCTCTTTTGCCCGCTCCAATCCAACGCATGTTCGAGCACTTCTTCAATTCGTGTGACGGGAATTATTGTTACTTTAGACATTTTTTCTTTCTCAATAACAATGTCCTGAAGGTTTGATTTAGGAACGATAACAGTCTTAATGCCCGTGTCAATTGCAGCTTCAACTTTTGACGAAACACCACCAACGGGCAGAACTTCACCACGAACTGATAAAGAACCTGTCATTGCAACTGATTGTTTTACAGGAACTCCTTTCAACGCTGAGATGATAGCTGTCGCAACAGCAATAGACGCTGAATCACCCTCAACACCTTCGTACGTCTGCAAGAATTGTACAAAGATGTCACGTGTTTCTTTAATATCTTCCCCGAAATATTTCATGATAATCGCTGAAACGTTTTTCACTGCTTCTTTTGCTATCTCGCCTAATTTACCTGTAGCAATAATTTCTGACTTTTTCCCGCCGAACGTTACTTCTGCTTCAATAGGTAACAAAATTCCTGAATATGCAGAACCTGAACCGATAACTGCAAGGCCGTTTACCCGTCCGACAAGTTTTCCCATTGTCATAATAACTTCATACTCTTTCTTCCGTTCAATATGTTTATCAGCAATTTGTTGTTCAAGTGGTCGTGCAATTTTCTTTGCTTCACGAATGTGTACATTTGTAACAAATTCAGACTTTTGTTCACGAGCTAAATCACCCGCTGCTCGTACAAGACCACCAAGTCCACGTAAGTGTAACGTTAAACGTTCCTTTCTGTTTGCACGTCGTCGCGCTTCTTCAATGATAGCGTTAATCCCAGTTATGTCAAAATGTGGAATCTTTCCCTTTTCCTTTTTCACTTCTTGTGCTACGAACCGTGCAATCTTTAACCTGTTTTCTTTTGTATCAAGCATCGTTTCATTCATATACACTTCATACCCATATCCCCTAATACGTGACCGAAGTGCAGGATGCATATTTTTTATCGTCTCCAAGTTTCCTGCCGCAATTAAAATAAAGTCGCAAGGAACAGGGTCTGTTCGCACCATTGCACCTGCTGACCGTTCAGATTGACCTGTGATTGGAAACTTTTTTTCCTGTAACGCAGATAATAATTCTTGTTGTGTTCTCGGATGAAGCGTTGCAATTTCGTCAATGAAAAGGACACCCCTATTTGCTTTATGGATCATTCCGCCGACGACACGTTGATTTGCAGGCGTTCCTAAACCACCACTTTGGAACGGATCGTGAAGTACGTCTCCTAACAACGCACCAGCATGCGCACCCGTGGCGTCAAAAAAGTTTGCCTGTTTCTTTCCAAAATTGTCAACGATAAGTTTTGGCGCAATCGTTCCGCCAGTCTTAAACATTCGCGGGCCCATGCTCATCATGATAGCAAACGCTGCAAGGAATAACATTCCTCCAAGGAAAAATGCAGTAAACATCAAATCGGAATTATAATGTTGCCTTATCCACCAGGGTGCAATAAATGTTATAATAGCAACAATAAACAATAAGAAATTATTATTTTTAAACATCTTTTTACCATCTAATTGGCTTTTTTTAACTTCATCCCTTCCCGTACCGGCAGGCAATTCCTGTATTAACGGATTATTTTCATCATTAGGATTTGGCATTGCAAGGATATCTTTAAGTTCAGAGTTTGGAAGAAGTTCTGCAAGTGCTAACCCTAGCATAGATTTACCAGTTCCTGGATCTCCTATAAGGAGAACGTGCCGCATTTGTTGTGCAGCTTTCTTTATGATAGTAACCGCTTCGTCCTGTCCAATGACCTGGTTCACAATCCTTTCTGGAACCCGGATATTTTGTGTAGTTTTCATGGAATAACGTACATAAGAAACATCTATCGTTGTTTTAAATACTTTTTCGTCTGCTACTTTAAAAATGTTATGGAGGTAATTTTGCATGTTTCATAATGTTTAAATACTATTTTATAGTGATAGTGAAAAGATGGCAACATCCACAATATATAATTGGGTCGCTGAAAGATTTTATGGAATTGATACTTTCAGTGGATTTCTAATGAAACAAGAGAACGTTTTGCCAATAAATGAATTTGGTGAAATTTCTAAAGAAAGAAGTGTAAAACCATTTTACGATGAAGAAAAAGGAGAGGTTCTTGTGTATCGTTTTACACCTGCCCAAGGAGGTATGAAAGATTTAGCAAAAGTAACTGTCATTATTCCTTTAAATACCTACTCAAAGTAACAGTCGACTTGCAACATTGGTTCTTGCTGGTGCAGATACATATGAAAGATTAAAAACTGAAATTGTGACAGAAAAAGAAGTTTAGACACAAAAGATAAAAGATTGGATACTGGAGATTTTGGATTAGAAGATAGATTATAATTATTTAAATGTTATTTCCCTTTCATTAACTTCACATAAATCTCGTCGAATGGAACCTTCTGGTTCATAACTAATTTTTGCTGATGTTCTAAATGTAATAATGGTAAAAATGTAAATACTTTCTCTTCTTTACCCGCATTGGAAGGAAGAAGTCTGCTGAATGAGACGTCTTTCGAATTATCTTTTTTCATGTAATACGATACTTTATGGTACACATCACGGATGACTTCCATGATATCAACTTTCCTATCTGGCATATCGAATTTAACCGGTTTAATCTTTTCCAATGCACGTTTTCTGGTTGTCATTGCTTGTTGTAATGCACTTACTAAATCATGTATTGATACTTTCCTGCTTCGTGGTTGAGGATTTTTAGGGATAAGAGGAAATTGTGTTTTGTCTCTCCGAACACGAGAACCATTGATATCTTCAAAAAAGTCTTCTTCATCATCATCCCCATCATGTTGGTTTAGTAATGCATCAAACTTAGAAATTCCGTCATCAACAAGATGTGTTGATTTTATTCTTAGAAGAAATGCTGCAGCAAGCAATACTTTCCCTGAAACACGTAAATTTAATTCTTGGATTTCTTTAATCAGTTCAATATATTTTTGTGTAAGAAGCGTGATGTTAACATCCCATGGATTCATCTGTTCAGTTTTCACTAAGTCATAAATGATTGTTTTCCAACTCAGCTCTTCTTCCTGAAGGAGCATATCAAAAATTTGTTCTTGCATACAAGAGAAGAAAATTTAGTTATTTATAAGGATTTGGTTTCGGAGTTAGAAATATCCCCTTAGATTAACCTGAAGATCCAAATTGCCCGTTTTAGAATCAACATGAACTGTTTCTTCTGTACTATCACCATCTTTGACCGTCCGTTTATCCATTGTCAACCACAAACATTCATGTACATACCCAACAGAAAGATCAATACCAAAATGGTCACCAAACGTAATCCTTCCACCGATGCGTGGCGTTACTGAGATGCCAACTCCTGTTGTTTCTGCGACAGTCCGTATGTCCCGATACAATTCTAGTTTTTTAAGAGTTTCACTTCCCCACCCACCCGCTAATTCAACAAGTTGGTTTGCTTTCTCAGTACCATCAACATGAATATGAAGCGTGGATGTACTTGCAATGTATGATACACCAACAGCAAGTTCAAAAAATGGACCGCCGTGAACTGACGGACTACCAGCATCACAGAAAAGGTATTTTGCACGTAATGCCCAATTACCATAAAAGTCTAAATGTTGTGTAAATGTTGTTGGTGTTGGTCCTAGGACAAATTTACCTTCCATAACACTTGCATCAAACGTTTTACTGATGTTATGCTCGCCAAAGATACCTGACGATGAAAAATTAAATTCTGTGCCAAACTCAACCTGCGCACCTTTATCCGTAAGATGTTCAAAAGGATTAACATCAACGCCAAGACTAATGTATGGCATCATACCACTCAATTGTAACCAGCTCGCAAAACCTGGCATTGCTGGTTCATAGACATCCCTTGCATCCCCGTCGACTTGTCTTTCTAATGCGTCACTTTTTCCCAGAAAACGGACACCAAAACCAGCATAAGGAGAAATAATCAGCTCGGAGGGTTCCCTGTCAAAAGGTTCTTCTGGCGTTATGGAGACCGCATCTGCTCTTGACGTAAGACCAAGAACTGCTGCTAATGCCGCCGCACTTAAAAGACCAACCCCAGTTACTTTCTCCATCAAAAATTGGTTATTACTGATATTTAAAAAGAATGTTGTAATGGAAAGTATATATTAAAAAAATGGTGGGCCCACCCGGAAATTCGTAATCCTGCGCACGAATGAACGAACACAGTGACTTTCTCGAACCGGGGATCGACTCGGTGTAAGCGAGTAGTCATAGCCACTAGACCATAGGCCCATTTGAAGAGAATGTATCCTCTTTCTTTAAAAATGTTATTGTTTAAAGAGTAATGTTTATATTTACTATCGCACTTATTTAGACATATACGATGACACAAAAAGAGATTGAAACAGTAATTATAGGTGGAGGTATCGCTGGTCTTGGATGTGCTAGGAAACTTCATGAAAATAATAAAGATTTCTTACTTATAACAAAAGATATTGGTGGAAGAATACTTATGTCCAAGAAAGGAAATGTTCCTTATGGTGCCTACTTCATTGGATCCGATTATTATCATGTCGGTCGATTCTTGGAAAAAACGCGTAAATTAAGTGTTTTCAATTTAAGATTTCATTATAAAAATCGTTTTTATATGACTGCCAGTTGTATCAAATATCCTTTGCAGGTTTTAAAACTTATTCGTATTCTAAAAAAGTTCAGAAAGCAATCAAGAACCACCAGTCAATAGACGTGGTGGTATGATTAATTAGCTAACAAAAGCTGTTAACCGGTACTGCTTT
>PCYB01000069.1 GCA_002762845.1 Candidatus Woesearchaeota archaeon CG10_big_fil_rev_8_21_14_0_10_36_11 | reverse complement strand
AAAACATATTTTCACCTCTTAATTAAGAAGAAAGAAGTCCTTATTTATTAACCTGCCGATAAGTTTACACTGTCTAGAAAAGAAAGTTTTATATAATTATACCATAAAATGTAATGTATGGAGAAACCAAAAAATGGACCTCCACCAGAATTAAAACAAATCAGTGATACTATCTGGGAAATACCAACGTCATACAAAAAAGGAATGAGGGTTCCTGCACGTATAATTGCAAATGAAGAACTAATCAATTCAATGGACGCTGGCGTGTTTGAACAGATAACAAATGTTGCAACTCTACCAGGAATTCAAAAATATGCCTACTGCATGCCAGACGGGCATTGGGGATTCTGAATAAGTTAATTCTTTTCAGCCCTTGATGGTTTTCCAATCGGTGGAGTAGCTGCGTTTGATCCAGAAGAAGGTGGTATAATCTCGCCTGGTGGTATCGGATTTGACATTAATTGTGGGATGAGGTTAATCACAACCAATTTAACAGAGGACGAAGTTAAACCGCGCATCAAAGAACTAGTTGATGCTTTGTATATGAAAGTTCCTGCTGGTGTCGGTTGCCAGGGTTTTGTTAAGATATCTAAAGATGAGTTTAAAAATGTCATGAAGGAAGGTGCACAATGGTGCCTCAAAAATGGGTACGCGACAGAGGATGACATTGAACATATAGAAAATCGCGGAAAGATTGACGGTGCTGATCCTTCTGCCGTATCAGAAAAAGCAGTTAAACGCGGATTCGATCAAATAGGAACTCTCGGTTCTGGAAATCATTATTTAGAAATTCAAGTTGTTGACGAAAAAAACGTGCATGATTGGGACGTTGCGAAAATAATGGGTATAACAAAACCCGGCCAAGTCGTTATCATGGTTCATTGCGGTTCTCGTGGATTTGGTCATCAGATTGGAACAGATTATTTACGACAATTCTTAGACGTTATGCCAAAATATAATATTGAAATTCGTGATAGGGAACTTGCATGCGCACCGTTTAAGTCTCCTGAAGGACAAGCGTACTATAAAGCGATGGCATGTGCTGCTAATATGGCCTTTGCAAACAGACAAGTTATACTTCACCGTATCCGAGAAGTGTTCAGTAGAGTTTTTGACAAAACTGCAGAAGAAATGGAAATGAAGTTAGTGTACGATGTTGCACATAACATCGCAAAACTGGAAAAACATACTATTGATGGGAAAGAGAAAACTCTTCTTGTCCATAGAAAAGGTGCAACTCGCGCCTTTGGACCAAAAAGAGCAGACGACCTTCCTGATGATTATAAAACAATTGGCCAGCCAGTCATTATTGGTGGTTCAATGGAAACAGGTTCATGGTTGTTATTAGGGACGGACACTGCTGATGAAACTTTTGCATCAACTGCGCACGGTGCTGGTCGGATTATGTCACGTATGGCAGCAAAAAATAAGTTTAGGGGAGAAGATTTATTGAAAAAGATGGAAATAGAAGGAATTTATGTTCATCCGGTTACCATGAAAGGTGTCGCAGAAGAAGCTGGTGGTGCGTACAAGGACGTTAATGTTGTTGTTGACTCACTTGAAAAGGCAGGCATTACAAAGAAAGTTGTTTCTCTTCGGCCGATAGGAAATGTAAAAGGGTAGAAATTTCTTAAGATAAATCCAATTTTTATGTTATCTTACCTTCTAACCGTTCTATGTGTCTACATTTACCACATTTCATTTTTACAACAGAATCCTCATCAGAATAAAATGAGCCAATTTCTACCATTTCCGCTTTATCGTGACCGCATCGTGTACATATGTGGTCATTGACAGCTAAGTAATTAATATCGTTCCCCACAGTAATTTTTTCTTTTACCGTATTCTTTTCCGTTGTAGTTTCTGCTTTTTGTACAACTTCTGGTTGAGAATGACCATTAGGGCAACCCATCCATTTTCCATATGGCGTACTTTTTGGTACGAGAAGTGAACCGCAGGTTGTACAAAACATTATATGTTTAAAATGGACTGTTTTTATAATTCTTACCGAAAAGTTTATATAAATTATGAATATATATTCATTACTCGAAAGAGTGGAGGGATATAAAATGCCAAATCAAGACGGAACTGGACCAGAAGGAAAAGGATCTCTTACAGGGCGGGGTATAGGGAAGTGTAAAGGAGCAAGAACTTGTCCAAGAGGCAAAGGACAAGGTCATGGAAGAGGAATTGGCTTTGGAAGAAGAGTTAACCAAGAGTAAGTTTTATAGTATTAATTAGTTTACATAAAATGGTGCCACGTCCAAGACTGAGAAGAAGAGTACGATTCAACCCAGAGGTAACTTACTTTAAACCAGCAGGAGTTCCATTAAGGATGTTAGAAGAAGTTACATTGTTTTATGATGAATTGGAAGCATTGAGGTTGAAGAATACTCTTAATTTGGATCAAAAAGAAGCTGCTGAAAAGATGAACATTTCACAACCAACTTTCTATAGAATACTTTTATCTGCAAGAGAAAAAGTTACAGAAGCTTTAGTAAAAGGAAAAGCAATTAGAATTGAAAAAGTTCACAGTAAATAATCTTATTTTTTTCTTCAATAAACGGGTTCGTATTATAGAAACCATTAAATAGACAATTTGTTTCTTTTTGTGTATGAATAAAAGAGGACAGGTGACCATTTTCCTAATTGTAGGTATAATTCTCTTATTTGTGTCTGCGGGAGCATATATGATTATCAATAAAGTAACAACAGGATCTTTCTTGGAAGAGGAACAAGAGTCACATTTTAAAGAGGGTGTTGGTGCACCACTCGTCTCATTTATTGAACAGTGTATTGAAGAACGAGCAGTGCAAGGAATAGAAATTGCGGGATTACAGGGCGGTTTTATTTTTCCTACTGAAGATGATGTCCTTCTGACAGAAGAAACGCTTATAGGGTATGTGTATAAAGATAAAACACAACGTGTTGATACTGCATTTGTTGAGGACGAGTTAGGCATTTATGTTGATATTATGCTTCCTGAGTGTATCCAAAACTTTTCAAACCTGACACATTTATACGATGTCACAGAACAGGGTCGTTTTATATTTGATAGGGAGATTGTTAGTGAGGATGCAGTAGAACTTCCGTTTGCATTCCATTCATTTACAGATGTAAAGATTCAAGAGAATATTGTCCTCTTTACAACACAGTATCCTTTAGAAATAACTGGCGGCGGCGAAACGTTTACACTTGACACATTTGCTATAAGAATTCCATCTGTGTTGGGCAATGCACTTTCTCTCATGACAATGTCGGTTGACTCACAAGCAGACAATAACATGATAGACTTTCGATTGTTCAGCAAACAAGAACCTACGGTTACAATTTTTCCGTTTGATACAGAAAATACAATTTATAACTTGTATTACGGCGAGGAGAATCTGCCAGACGTTTTTTTGTATGCTATTAATAATAATATAAATAGGGAACCCAAGATTATAGCACAGGATAAATATTTCTTGAAAGTTAATGAGATATTTACAACGAAGATAACGGTAGAAGAGTATGATGCTGACGCGATAGAATTTGTTTCTACAGATAAAAATTTCCCAATTCAGCGCGATGGAACCATAACAATCATGCCAAAAGATGTTGGCATTTTTGATGTCCAGTTTATTGCACGGGACGCGTTTGGCGGGGAAACACGGAAAGATATCCTGTTTGTTGTTGAACGTGGTGAGGGCGAGGTTTTAAGTTATGCAGATTAAAAGGTTAGTCGGAATTGTACTTTTGTCTCTTGTCCTTTTTTCACTTGTTGTTATTGCACCCAATGATGAACCTGTGTTTGACGTTGATACACCTGTTGACTTTGCAACTGAGTATTCGCCTGGAACAACAGAAGGTATACTTGACTTGTTTCAGTCTGATCCAGAACAGGGGATGGAACTTCTTGCAAGTCAGCCCGAACTTGTCCATAGTGATCCTGCGTTACGTGAAGTTGTTAAGGATCATGTTGTTAATCCGTTAACGCCGTGTGATGATTCTACTTGTCATACTGTTCGGGGAGAACTTTTTGGTGGTCTAACCCCTGAAGAAAACGGCGATACAATCAGTGAAAGTTTAGAAACAAAAGCTTCGTTTGGCAATCACGTTGATGTGGAGTATGATGTTGACATTGAGATTGGAGATACAGACGTTGCAGAGTATGATAGAGATGAAGGAACTGTTGAGTTTGAAAATGGTCCAACAATACAGTTAGACGATTTTAAGCGTACAAAAGGTGTGATAAGAGTTCGTGCGACAACAGAAGGAAGTATTTCAATAGAAGAACCTGTTGCAGAACCTGTTGAGGAAAGATCTGCGGATGCTGAACAAGAAAGAACAGAAGAAGAACGAATTACGACGACAACATTTACTGGCGAAATGGAAATATCTCGCGACCTTGGTTTACAAGGGTATTTTGTATCAGTTGACGATGCTTCTGTTATTTTACCGTTTGGTGGGTATGGCTCTGTTTCAGTACGACGTTCAGATGAAAGTACGATTGCAATTGACGGCCAAGTTGACCGCGCACAATGTTTAACATCTGAGGGAACGATTTTTGTTGACAATCGTGGTGGGACGTTTGAATTTGATGTTGATGGAAATGTTCAAGCTGAGGACGCTCGTGCAGAATTTGTTCGGCCAGGAATTACGTCTCCACACGAGGAACATACAGTTGTTGTCGATGGAAGATTTTCAAAAGAAGGAACTGACTTTACAATTACGCCGCTTGATGGAAGAGAAACAACATTAACATCTATACGGAGTGATGATGCCGTTACGGTGCAAAGTAGAGGAGCCCCTGTTGAAGTACATACTCGATCAGAAAATCCTGTGTCGCCATACGTTACAGGAACTCAAGGTATAGAAGCACCCGTTTCTGAGGGCGCAAGAGTATGGATCTCTGATGATGGGACACATGTTTCTGCACAAGGACAAGTTAACGTCCATGAAGAAACTGTTGTGAACGGCATTCCTGTTGGAACAAGTACATCACAACCATCATTTACCGGTCTTGACAAGTCTGCACAATACCATTCGGAAAA
>PCYB01000033.1 GCA_002762845.1 Candidatus Woesearchaeota archaeon CG10_big_fil_rev_8_21_14_0_10_36_11 | reverse complement strand
CAAAGCAGTACCGGTTAACAGCTTTTGTTAGCTAATTAATCATACCACCACGTCTATTGACTGGTGGTTCTTGATTAACATGGAAACATTTTTATGTGTCAGAATAAATACATTATGGTATGAAAGAATTGCCGTTAGCGGTTGCAATATCAGCATTGATTAAAGATAATAAGATTCTTTTTATCAAAAGGCGTAGGGGCGATTATAATGGTCTTTTGGGACTTCCTGGAGGAAAGATTGAAAAGAATGAACACGTATCGGACGCAGCTGTAAGGGAAATAATGGAAGAATCGGGAATAGAATCAGAGTTTAAAAGTCATTTAGGTTTTGTCTCAGAACATTTGATTGAAGATGGAACAGTACTTCAACATTTTTTATTGCACGTTTGTGAGTTGGAACCAAAAACTACAGAAATTAGGAATGATTCTGAGGGTACGCTGGCATGGTTTGATTTAGACCACCTTCAGAGTATAAAAGACACAATAATCCCAAGCGATTTTCTCATAATTGAAAAGATAGTTAAAAACCGAGAAAGGAAATATTATAATTGTGTTTTAGAAAAGAACGGTGAGAACTATTCGCTGAAAAGGTTTGATTGAGTTCAAAACCCCGAATAATCTTAATCCAAAGTCAAAAAGAATCACTCAAAAGAGATATTCTCAACAGTCTCAAAATCAATATCGTCCAATTCTTTTTCAAGGGCGTCTAAATCGTTAAGATCATTAAATCCATCGGTAATCTCTTGTTCTTCGGAACTTGTACTACTATCAACAGTATCTGGAACAGTACAACTAACCATAAAGAAACAGACAATCACTACTCCCAAAATTATTTTCATGTCCATACTGGTAAAAAAAGAAAAGAAAGAATAAAAATGTTTCTTATTCCTCAGCAGTGGTTCTTACTGCAGTAAATTCTTCTATGAACGCACGTAAAAGTTCCCGCGTATTCTTCAAATCTTCTTTGAGAATATCTTGCGTTCTTTTCCATTCGTCAACACTTTCCTTTCCAGTCTTAACATTTACCCACATTTCTTGTGCACGAACCTGATCTTTCTCTAAAAGAGATACCCTTTCTTTAAAATCTGAATGTATCTTTTCCAGGTTACTTGTATCAACACCTTGTTCTTTTAGGTCGGCGATTCTCATTTCCATACCATTACCATATTCTCCGTGTTTTTCAATAAGGTTGTCAAGTTTTGACTTTGAAAGTGCTGCAATCACCATACGTTGTTCTTTTCGTATCTCCTGCCATGACAATTTCATTTTCGTAATTGCGTCACGAAGTTCTTCAGCAGAAGCATCATCGGCCATAGATTCGATGTCGTGTGTAAGCGCAGTTAACTCTTCTTCTAACAAAGTAATTTTTTCAAGTGTACTTTCCTTTTCTTCATCAGAAAGTTGTGTAGAGTCAGAAACACGTTCAACAAGTTTATCTAATGAACGAAGAATTAAATCGCCAGCATTCGCCAAATGATTTTTAACACCGACTTTTAAGTTTCTTTTTACATTTTTACATTCATCAGTATCATCTAAACATACCCTTGCCCTTTCTCTGATTTGAACAAGTTCTTCCTTACGCTCGCCGAAAATCTTCTTTGCATCTTCATACTTCTCCTTTGCAGCCATGTACCCTTTATTTGCACTCTGTAACCGCTCACGTACTTTTTCCATTTTCTGTTTCGTGGTAGTTACTATAGCCTGACCAAAAAGTTCAGGAGACGCATCTTCAGTTCCCGTATCACTTTCAACATCATCTGCATCTGTCGTACCATCCATATTTGTTCTTCCACGTGCATCACCATTTTCTGCAAATGCTACAGGAACAACACTAACAATAAATACCATGAGCACACATAGCACCATTATTTTTTTCATGTCCATTTTTTATAACCTCCACTTGTGTATGTAATGAATGCCATTACTTTTTAAAGATACTTTTCTGAATACTTTCAACAAAGACAATTCTTGGCTTTAAATACTTGATAAAACTTTATAGGGCGCTTAAAACGAAAATAGAAAGAAAAAAAATAAAGAGAATTAATAATGAAGTAACACTTCTGCGTCTCTTCCAAAGATAGATTTTATATCTTCAAATACAGGTTCTTTGATGAAGACCCGTTTAGGAAACTTCATTTGTGCAAGTTCTTTTTCAAACTCTTCCAAACTACTCTTTTCTTTAGTTCCCAACCCACCATCAGGGTTTAATTGAGCTTTTTCAATTATTTGTTCTTTTGCGTCAATGTCATGAATGATAAATGCAACTTTATCAAACATAATTATCTCCCCGTATTTTTCACCATGTTTAATACGAATCTTTGCACGTTCCATTTCCTTACCACGTTTACGTTGCATATATTCAACTAAAAACTTGATAAGACCAGAACTTCCTTTACGTGCTTTTTCAATGTCACTTTTTGATAATTTCTTCTGATTATGTTTTCTTTTTGCATCGACGATTTCGTTAAGGTCTCGCAAATACCGTGCAGGAACCTTTCCCGTACTTATCAGTTCGTCTTCAAACAATTTAATTATTTCTGTATCCTGAACTCGTTCAATACCTTCTTGTTTAAGGACGTCTCTGATGATGGTTACAATTTCATCATACAGTAAAAGAACACTTTTCTCGTTATGTTTCTCTTCAATTTCAGTAAACAATTCACGAATACGTTTAAGGTACTTTTCTGCATTTTCAATGTACGTGTCGAGTTCTGTTCCTGTAAGTTCATTTTTATCGCCATGTTCAATCTTTTTCCGAAGGTCAACGTTTGCTCGTAAGATTTTTACATATTCTGGTTCGAGTATTTTTTCTTTCTTTACAAAGATTTCTTCTAACACGTCAGGCGTTTCCCGTGGTGTCGGTGGTGGAAGACCGTACAACATAATTGCTGCTTGGGACGGTGTTAAGATTGCATAGTATGTGTCTTCCATACCCATTGTTTTCAATGTACTTTTCACACGCTTAATACTCTGTTCGCCCGTACTCATGAAAAGGTCAATGGCTTCCCTGCTTGGTTTAATACGACCCATACGTAACAGTTGTTTCCATGGCATGAAAATTCCTCTGTCGTAGAAAGGGACACCATCACGTAACAATGTAAAGATTATTGGATTTGCTTCTTTTAATGAGTCCCAGAAGTCTGTCAGGATATACACTTGAATATTTAATTTGTTTTTTATGCCTGTTAGTTCTCCTGCTTCTGCGCCCATCCCAATAATGATTGCACGTAACTTATCCTTTAACTCTGCTCGAGACATTTTTTTTACGTCAGTATCATCAATTACTATCCACACATCAATGTCTGACGTTGCTGTTGCTTTTCCCTGTGTAAGAGATCCTGCAAGAACATAACTTAAAATATACTTTTCAAATTTCTTAAGAACCATTGTCTTATGAATTTCTGATATTTTAATTGCTGCAAGCATACCTGTGTCGTATATCGGCGCGCCCATAGAAATAAGGCGGTTAAGGTCGTACTTTGCATCGTAACAGTTCATCCAGATATCTGTAAGGAGAATACTTTGAGGGACAATATTCTTATCTATTTCTTCTGCAAATTTTGCAATGATTGTTGAAAATTTATGGTGCAGTTCGTCCTTGGACATCTTTTTACTTGTCGTATCATCAACAACAACAAGGACGTCAATTTTGTCTGGGTTGTGCGGTTTTGCTTTTTCTCCCTCCTTCGGTTGCGGCACCTTTTCTGGAGGTAAAATAGTTATTCCTACAATATAATCACCAAACTTCTCAATAACATTATCTTTAAATTTGTCAAGTTTTTCTTTTAACAACTTCAGTTTCTTTTCCAATTCTGGTGGTAATTTTGACGTCTCTGCCGGCGTTTTAGGTTGAACTGCTTTGATAGATTTTGGTTTGATTGATTTTGATTTCTGTGTCATTTTATATATAATCCCCCTGTGACATTTATGTCTCTGTCTTCAACATATGGTTTGTATGCATATAATTGTTATTGTTTTTGGTGAGACGTTTTGGTCAACTTCTTGTTCGCCAAAAGAACGTAAAAAAACAATATGCATCAATAGTATTCGTGTAGTCGCCTAAACTCAACTATACACGGAAAGAGAAATGTTTAAATAATATAGTTTTTTAGTAGGATGTATGGCTGAGAAGAAAAAGAAGAAAGATCCATGGCATAAAGATAGTATTGAAGATACCATAGAATCGAGGAAGAACGATCAAAGGAATCTTCTTAACGTTATACAAGCAATGGACTCACAACTTCAATTTGAAGTTACTAATATTCTTAAAACGCATAGTGGAGAAGGAATTGCTGATTGGTCATTAATAGACAGAGAGAGTAAGAAATACAACCAAAAAATTGCTGACTTGGTAAGAGACAAAATTGATGATGTATATTCAATCGACTCACAACTTCATCCGTTAGCGGGCGTTATCAAAAGAGCGGGATTAGAAAAAAACTATTTTAATGAACGGCTTGTCAATGGACTTTATTTTAAACATGTTGATGCTCTTAAACGAAATATTGGAGCGAAAGATTATATGGGTGCCATGAAAAGTCTTCATAAAGATAACCTTGAGAAAGTTGCTAAGCAGACGATTGAACATTTAGTTGCTGATGTTGATCCGGAAACGCATGGCGAAGGTGTCATTGATTATATCCATGGAAAACTTAAGTTTGATAAAGCAAGAGTTAACCCCGACTTAATGAGATACAATGCACAAGACCTTCTGAGAAGTCATATTGCTGGTGACCTCACTAAAGATGTGATTCATCGGCAGTACAAAGCAAACAAGAAGAAAAAAGAATAATCACTCTAAAGTAACATAGATAGAAAGGTTTAAATACGTGTTCTTAATTTTAGGATTATAATGGTGCAAAATGCTGTAGAACAAAAAGCAAATGAGTTTACTAATTATATGAATGCAATTCAGGGTGTCGAAGCTGGTTTACGTTTTCGCATTTAGTCTCCGACAAAAGTAAATTATAAGTACTAGGACATCTTTCTATTTGGAATGATATCTAAAAAAGA
>PCYB01000005.1:10281-32687 GCA_002762845.1 Candidatus Woesearchaeota archaeon CG10_big_fil_rev_8_21_14_0_10_36_11 | reverse complement strand
TACGAAAGTCCTGTTCGTGTTGCCACCGGTCACCGCTTCGCTATAGACCGGATGGTAAATAAAATCTAGAGTTGGCACTTATTGATTCACAACAAGGGATGTACCTTGATCTTGGGAAAGTTGCTCCGGGAAGTTTTGCACAAGCACAAAGAGTGGTTGCAACTCAACCTATCGAAAAAAATAGACATCCACCAGAACGAATGAGATACCTTGCAGAACGATTGATATATTTTTGTGAAAGAGTATAATCTTCAATGAGTCTTAAATAAAAATCTCTTTCTTTATATATAGTTTTAGAATTTTTACAATAATACTTTAATGTACTCTTTCTCTCTCCTTTCATCCATGTACGCGTCAAAGTAGCCAACGACAACCCGATAATATGAACTACCATCTTTGCGATCAACTCTTTCAAGAACGCCACACGTTTGAATCTTCTCGCCAGGATATGCCATCATGCAATAATCACGTGAGTAGAATGCTACTTTTGTAATCTCACCTGGAACAGAACCATCAATGGTAGTAACATTTATAATATCATAACATCCTGGCCGAACAATAGAACTAAAATTGTCAGTAACAGTTCCTTCAACGGTAACTTGTCCTAGGGGAGTATACTTTTCCTCACCCCACTTGAACCATGTTTCTTCTTCTTTTTCAGCAGCAAAAATAACAAATAATCGACCGTCAAAAAATCCTTCAGATTTTTTTCTGTTCATGAGAAAATAAAAGTCTTCTTCAGAGAATGTATTGTACCTATTTCGTCGTTTATGAAAAGAGACCCACTCTTCTTTTGTTTTCCAGCGTAGTAATTCGTGCTGTGCGGTGTCTAAATAGTTCATCAGTTTCCAAAAGTTTTCCTTTCCATACACAACAATATTAATATCAGACACTGCAGGATTGTAATGTCCCATTAACGTTGAATATGTTATGCCAAGATCTTTTATACGCAATCCACTTTGAAGAAGAAACTTTGCAAATTTGTGAACCAATTGTAAATGATCATCAAGTGATCCTTCAGGCATACTAATTAGTTCAGAAAAGCCTTTCCGAGGATAATAAATTCGTTCAATATCATCAATAGGAATAGAAAAGAATAATCTGTTATCAGTATGAACGGGACTTTTCAAAACATACTGTGGATACTTTATTTTAAATGTATTAAGATACTGTTTCAGTTTTTCTTTATCAGCCCACATGTTAAGCCGGTTCATCTTTCTTCCAGAAATGAACCTATACTGTAATGCATCTGATTGAACTTTATCTGTCGGAATATATTTTGGTTTAACTAAGATAGAGTCGAACGGATGTTCATTGCCATACACTTGACATTGCAACCCATCTTTTGTTGTTATGATGGACGATTCGTAAAAATGTGCCATTTTGTTTTTTTGTAAATATCTTAATGATTAAAATATACCTATTCAACTACCACTTTAAGGTATTCTTTTTTTCCTCTTTCTGTTATGTACGTATCAAAATATCCTATAACAATTTGATAGTATGCAGTTCCAATTTTAGGAGTGACTTTTTCAAGGAGACCACATGCTTCAACAAGTTCTCCTTCTCGAGCCTGAAGAACAAACGGCCGTGACCATGTTACGATACGTTTTATGGGAACAGAATTGTGCCCTTCAACAATTTCTGAACTTTGTAAGTCGTAATATCCTGGCCTCACAATTGAATTATAGGCATTTCCTACCGTTCCACGAATTTTGGCCGTACCTAAAGGTTCATGCTCTTCATTCCAATCATACCATGTTTCTCCCGGTTCTTCAACACAAAACACAGAAAAAACGTTTCCATCAAAGAAACCATCATCTTTTTTATGGACCATATTATAGACGTATTCTTTTTCGCTGTACTGTGTTGATACAACCCTCTCGCGATAATATTTTGCCCAGTCCTCTTCTGTTTTCCATCGCAATGATGTATGTTGAGCAGTCTCAAGAAAGTGAAGAACTTTCCATCCATTATCTTTTCCGAATACAAGTACATCAATGTCGGACTTTCCTAACGTATAATTGCCAAGAAGTGTTGAATGGGTTATCCCTATATTGTCAATGTGTACACCACTTTGAAGTATAAGTTCAATAAACCCCCGTGTTGCTTTAAGATAGGAATCAAGATCAGTTACAGGAACTTTCATTAATTCTTTCAGGCCGGCACGAGTATCGTATGTTTTTGCTATCTTGTCTGTAGGAACAACAAGAAACCAATTTTTATGTCTTGGACAAGTATAAAAGTAGTAAGGGAATGTATTTTTCAGACGCGTAAGATTTTCCTCAACAATTTCCTTCGCATTGAAAAGATTAAACCGAGTCATACACTTACTAAAAAGAAATCTTTTTTTCAAACCAGTAAAATTAAGTAACGATTCAGGAACATATTTAGGTTTTACAATGACAAACCCATCTGGATGAGAGTTTGCGTAGACTTTACATTGAATACCATCAATAGTATCCACCAATACAGATTCATAAAAATGCATAGTTATTCACCTTTCATTTGAGTATAATTGGTTTGACTTTTATTGTATTGGGAATTTGTACGTCAAGAAGTTGTAACACTGTTGGCGCAATTTGTCGAATGTCAATATCATCAATCTTTTCGTTCCTTGTTACACTCTCTCCCGCAATGATAAATATTCCCTGTCGTGAATGGCCAGCACTGTCCGCCCCAACAGCTGTCTGCCAAGAGTATATTCCTTCTTGCCCAAGGTCTGGATTTGATGCCCATCGCAGATCGTCAAAATAGACAGTTATATCAGGACATTCAGGATGGGTGGGATTATTGTAAATATCCTTTGTGTACACTTTTGTTTCAAGAGGATTCCCTTTATCGTCAAGAATTTCTTTTAGCTCTTCAACCAAAATTTCTTTAAATAAATCGTACTCTTCACCAAGAACATCTTTGTTTAAGAAGAATCGTGCATTGTATGCTCCAAGACCATACGCTTTACTTTGTGTCATATCAACAAACTCAAATCTAAATCGTACGCCCCCCGCTTTAATTTTGTTCTTTGCATCTTCTGTAAGTACAAGGTATCCTTTCTCGATAAGCCAATTATTAATGTTGATTTTTCCCTCTTGTTTCACCATCCCATGGTCGGATACGACTATTGTCGTTGTTCCTTCTGGAAGAAGCGCGAGTATCTCTGCCAATTGTGCATCAAGATATTTATAATACTCTTTTAACGCATTTTTATACGGAGAATCTTTGATAAATTTTCTATGTGTTTCATCAAAATGATGCCATAACATATGTTGTAACCGATCGGATCCGATCATAACAGAATGAAAAAAGTCCCATTCTTTTTTCACAATAAGGTCTTTCAGAAGTGTTAGTTGCATGTTCGTCATTGTGTACACACGTTTAATTAGTTCGCTGGTATCAAGCGCTTTATGTCTTCCTAATCCAACAGCAACGTCAAAGAACATGTCAGGATTTGGAAATTGTTTAATTTTTTCTGCAATCTCTGCAGGATATGCACTTTTTCTGTCGATACCAAGTGCAAGAAAACCAGATACCATAATACCATTAATTTTATTGACTGGATATGTTAACGGATTATACAGGACGATACTTTTCTTTCCATGATGTGTAAGGATGTCCCACACCCGTTCACACAAGATGTTTTCTGACGTCACTATCTGTGTTTGGCCGTTTTTATCTTTATATGTAAAACTAAAGATCCCTAATTCGCTTGTATCCCTTCCAGACATCATAGAATTCCACGCGGTAATTGTTGATGGTGGAATGGTACTATTAAGTTTAGCAGATACTCCTGTATTGATAAGACGTTTAATCGTTGGAAGATCATCTAACCATTCATCAAAGACAAGGCGCGGTGCCGCACCATCAATTCCAAACACAAACACTTTTGACATTTTTTAGTTGTACGTAAAACTAATCGAGATACCCCAAACTCTCTAAACGTTTAAGTCTTTCCTCAACCTGTTCGTGAGATGGAACTGTTTCTTTTTCAGTGACTGGTCCCTTTGATTCAACATCCGAGAGAACTTCACGAAGAATGTACAAAACGTAACTTGACGTAGTGAAATCGGTATTATCTATCCTCTTTTCAATCTTTTGTGCTATCTCGTGCGGTATCTCAACTGTCACCATGGTTTTTTCGTTCGAATTGTTTGACATCTTCTGTTCCTCCATATAGATCAGAAAACGAGTAGGTCATTTATTAAATTAATGAATTAATGGTCATTCTGAGAGTATACTTGGTGTTCTCAAAGGGTCTCTCTTTCAGAACATTTAAAAAAGGAAGAAGTACACGAAAAACATTAAAAAAATGGTGAAAAATACATGATAGAAATTAATTCTTGTATTGTTATGAATAACTTTTCCATTAAAGATACAATGCGTATCATAGGAAGTAATGGTCTTGGAATAGCGTTTGTCACAAAAAATGATGGAACTTTGTTGGGAACTGTAACTGACGGAGATATACGAAAAGCATTAGGTAAAGGAACAAGCATTCATACTGATGTTGAAAAGATCATGAATACAACCCCGATAACAGTACAACAAGGATTTACATCGCAAGATTTAAAGAACAGTGTCCATCAACGGATTAAAGGATTTTCGCGATATTATACTTTAAAAGTTCCCGTCATAGATAAAGACAAAAAGATTATTAACATAGTTATGTATAACATTCATGATAATACGTATGAACTTCTGAATGAACTTAATTCGCACCACACAAAAGACGTTAAAAAAGTCCTTGTTGTGGGGGGTGCGGGATATATTGGTTCAACATTGTGCCATAAACTTATTGATAAAGGATATGATGTTCGTGTATTAGACAAGATGACGTTTGGTCATAGTCCCCTTGCGGAACTACGAAAATTGTCAAGTTTTGAACTTTATGAAGGAGATTTGAGAAACATTACAACTATCACATCAGCTCTTGAAGGTGTTGATGCAGTTATTTTATTGGCGGGCATTGTAGGTGATCCGGCAAGTTCAAAAATTCCAAAAGAAACAATCGAAACTAACTATTTTGCTACCCTTGCACTCGCGAACGCATGTAAATACTATCAAATTAATAGGTTTATTTTTGCGTCAACATGTAGTGTCTATGGAACAAGTTCGGAAATTGTTACCGAAGATGATGCATTGAACCCATTATCATTATATGCTCGATCAAAAATAGATTCAGAACAGAGTCTCTTGAACCTTAAAGACACTAATTTTGCGCCAACAATGTTGCGTATGGCAACGGTGTACGGTCTTTCCAGAAGGATGAGGTTTGACCTTGTTGTTAATATTTTTGCGTTAAAAGCGGCAACTGGCGGCACGATATCAATCTTTGGCGGGGACCAGTGGCGACCTTTTGTTCATGTTGAAGATGCGGCAGAAGCGTACATCAAATGTTTAGAAGCACCATTGAACACCATTTCAGGTGAAACATTCAATATTGGATCTGAAAATTATACCATTAACCAATTAGGAAACTTTGTCAAAGAATTATTTCCAGAAACAAAAATAGAAAAAACTGATATGCAGGTTATTAAAGGCGCACTTGACTCACGGGATTACAAAGTATCATTTGAAAAAGCAAAACGTGTTATCGGATTTGAAGCTAAACATAATGTTAAGAGTGCGATTGTGGAGATAAAAAACGCTATTGAGCAAGGCCTGTTAAACGATTTTGAGAATAAAGCGTATTATAACGTCGAAATGGCAGAAAAGAAAAGTGTTATGGATAAATCAAACGAAGTATAAAAATGATTATTTGGATAACTGGAATGTCGGCATCAGGAAAAACGGCAATTGCAAACGAGTTATACCCGCTAATAAAAAGTAAATATAAACACA
Source organism: Candidatus Woesearchaeota archaeon CG10_big_fil_rev_8_21_14_0_10_36_11 (assembly GCA_002762845.1). Lineage (GTDB taxonomy): Archaea > Nanobdellota > Nanobdellia > Woesearchaeales > GW2011-AR9 > PCYB01. The sequence continues at coordinate 26,849 of PCYB01000005.1, read as the reverse complement.
CTATACTCCTTGACGGGGATGTATTTAGGGACTTACATAATAACGATGTTGACCATTCGATGGAAGGACGAAAGAAGAATGGAGAAAGAATTTGTCAGATGTGCCATTTCTTAGACAAACAAGGTATTCATGTTATTTGTGCATCCTTAGCACCATTCCATGAACTGCGGGAATGGAACAGAGCAAATTATAGTAAATATTTTGAAGTTTTCTTAGACGTCCCGCTTAATGTTCTTGTTCAGAGAGATCCTAAAGGATTGTATAAAATGGCAATGAATGGAGAAATGAAAAATATGGTTGGTATTGACCTCCCATTTCCCACACCACGAAAACCTGATGTGATCGTTAATAACATTGGTGATAGAACGCCAAAAGAAATTGCGGAAGAGATATTTTCGAAGCTTAATTTGGACAACTAACCATAGATACTTTTTACTCTTTCTTCGTACTCTTTTACTAAATCTTCCATTATTGTAATACATTCAGAAGATGCCTTTGACCGAATATCTTGTTCTTTCTTTTCGCGTTCTTCTGATTTGATAATCCGTGGAACTCGTCCTTTTGTAAGTGCTTTATGCAACAATTTTGTCCTTTTTCTTCCAATAAAATTTTCCATTTTTTGGACATCTGGTTCAGGATTCGTTGCAAACTTGTCAAATGCGATAAACAATACTTGTTTCTTCTGCTTATCTGAAAGAGATTCGTATCCTTTCCACATTCGTCGTAACCGGACCGCACACATCTTAATAACTTTATCTGTGGGAGATTCACATGCAATGTACTCATCTTCCCACCCATAACAATACCATGGAACGAGTTTTTTCCCATGAAGAATGTTTAACGAGAATATCCTTGGATCATTCGATTCACGCTTTCCATATCCTCGTTGACAATTGCCATAAATCGAATCAACAGGGTGACGTAACATTTCTATAATTCGTAAACTATTGCCAAACGCATCAAAGTAAATTCCGTTAATTCCCAAAACATCGTGTGTCTGGACTTGAAATATAGGTTTTTCTTTTAGAATTTTTTCAACAACAACATCCCCCTCAGGAGCAAATAATCGTTTTAGATAGCGCAGTGGTTTTATCTGGTTAAAGACACCCGTATTATCACTCCACCGAAAATTGATACTTCGAGAGATCATCGATTCGTACAATTTTGTTTCCATTTCTAATCGAAGGCATGCAACCGCTGCATCCCGAGTGATTTTTTTGAGTTTATATAGCCTCGGGATACGATCAAAATTAGTTTCTATACGGTGAAGTTCAACATTTTCAAGACTTGTAAGAATAGGGCTTAACATTGTTTTTCCCGTACGTGTTATACCATCTATTAACACGACGGGCTGTGTGTAAAAGTTTTGTCTGTATAGTTTCACTGTTTTTATGTTTGTATCTGTTTTCAATGTTGTTTCCATTTTTATTATATTTTTTATTTGTTGATTAGTTCCCAACTCAATGGTGTTCCTTTCGTTATGTCCTGAACAAACGTTTTTCCCAAAACTTCTGATAAATGTTTTGGATGCAATCCCTGGCCGGGCCGTATTGACCGGACGTTTTCTTCCGTAACAGGCTCTCCTGCAGCAACATCTTTGACGACAAAAATTGAACGTAAAAAGACACGTTCTGTCTGCATCTTTTCCGTTACTGTATATTCTCTGGTTCCCAACGCTTTCTCAGCATCACGAACGGCACGCACCATTGATTTAAATTCTTCGCAGTCTAACGAAAATGCGGAATCGGGACTTTCTATCGTTTTGTCAAGGATGAAATGTTTCTCAATAATATGTGCTCCTAAAGGAATTGACGCTATCGGCACGGTCATCCCTAATGTATGATCGGAAATGCCTAAAACAACATCAAACCTTTCTGCCAAATCCACAAGAGACCGTAAATTGACGTCTTTTAGTGGTGTTGGATATGCAGACACACATTTTAAAAGAATGATCTGATTATTATTTGCTTTTTTGCATGCACTTATTGCAATATCAATATCCTCAATCGTTGCGGCTCCTGTCGCAATAACCATCGGTTTTCCTTTTGATGCCATATACTGAATCAACGGAATATCAGTAATCTCAAGAGATGCAACTTTGTACGCAGGGACATTCATTGTTTCTAAGAAGTCAACAGCCGTTTTGTCAAATGGCGACGAGAAACATATTAGTCCTAAACTTTCAGCATATTCTTTTAATCTTGGCTGCCAGTCCCATGGTGTGTATGCTTTTTTGAACAAACTGTAAAGAGTTTCACCATCCCATAACGTCCCATGTTTGATTTTGAAATACCCTTTATTAGAATCAACAGTAAGGGTATCTGCTGTGTACGTCTGAAACTTTATGGCATCTGCTCCTGCATCTTTCGCAGCTTTGATTGTTCTCATTGCAAGATTGAAGTCGTGGTTATGATTTGCTGACAGCTCAGCAATGATAAATGAAGGTTGTCCTTCACCAATACTCCTTCCTGCAATGGTAACGTTTTTCATTTTTGTTTATTTTGTATCTCTTCCAAGACGAACTGCAGCCATATAGTCAACTAAATCAAAGTATCGATTCACAGAGTTTTCATTATCGAAATATCCCTTCAGGTAAACATTACTTCCCCTAACTTCAATTGTATCCTCTGTAAAGACTGTCGAGAATGGTGTACATTTGTATCTGTTTGAATCACCAACATCAACTTCTTCAAGTCCATATAAACCCTGCAAAGCGCCTCCACTAACTGCTTTTCTAAATGTGTCGATGAAAGTGTCTCGTACAACAGGGTCTACTAAACCAAAACGAAATGTTATTCCAGATATGTTCGTGAAAGGACAAACGATATAATCAACAAGAAACCTATCGGAAGGTAGAAAACTCAAAAGTTTAGGTCCTACTACTTCAAGAGTACACTCCTTACGATATAGTATCTGATTTTTTGGATCTTTTAATTTATATTCTGGCATATTATGGGCAACATGAACATCTGCATCTACAACACTGAACATATCATGCATCCATTGTGCCAGTGGAACGAATGCATTTACTGTACATGAACCATACGATGTTACCAAATCAGTATCTTGATCGAAGTCCTCATGATTAAAACCAAACACTAATGTTTTATCCGCACCAGGAGCTGTTGCAGAGATAACAAGATTTTTTGTTCTATCTCTAAGGAATGTTGTACGTGCTTCATTAGAATATTCAGCATGTCCACCTGAACATTCAAACACAATGTCCGGATCGCCAACCCATGGAATTTCATCGATGGACTTTCTTCCTGCGTTTGTAAATACAATTGTCCTATTACGTGTCCCATGTGGTGAAGAAACAAGAAGTCTATCGCCTTCAACTTTAAATTTGTACTGAAAGAAATTGACAGCAGGATCATTTTTAATCATTCTTGCCGCATCATCAATGGTAAGAACGGGATCGTTAATATACCGAATATCGAAATGTGCTCTATCTCGTCGATCAAGCCAATGTTTCAACAGATGTAAACCGAATCGTCCAAATCCATTTACACCAGCAACTAACTTTCCTTCTAATCCTGTTCTTGGGACTTTTGTATCTGTCATAATATCTCCTCCGAGGTATAATTATTGATGTACATTACAAATAGGTTCAGTTTCTATCTGTAATGTTGCATGTACTTTGTCTTCTAATTTGTTAAGTTCGTCAAACGTATCGGCGACAATAACAATATGATTAATTCTGCTTGCACAGTTCCTATAATCTTTTACTTCATCGCCAACTTTCATTGAATGGAAAATGTTCCGAACTCCAGACATTTTTTCTAATTCTTCTAACCCTTTTATATTTTTAATGATTCCTGGTTCAGGAAATACAGACGTCGTCTTTGACCATTTCATCCATTTTGACACTAAATCACAAGGGTCCATCTCTTTCCCAGCAGCTATGTCGATAGTTGCTTTGATGATATCAATACCGAACGAGTATGGTTTACGATACTGAGAATCAAACCCTCCAGAGGTTCTTGCAGTAACTTCAATAATTCGTGGTTTACCATTGATAATTATCAAATCACCTTTAAATGCGCCGTTATCAACACCTAATGCCAGTGCAGCTTTTTCCATTAACGTGTACATATCAGCCTGCATCTTTTCCGGAAGTAATGAGGGAGTTAGTGAGCCTACCTGAACAGAATACTCTTTTACAGGACGAAACTGCCTATCTGAAACACCTGCCGGAAATAGTTTTCCTTTATACATCACTGTATCAACACTATATTCATCACCCGTAAAGAATTCTTCAATAATAACTTCTTTCCTCATGAAACAAAAATTTATAGCATCGTTAAACGCTGCAATAATTTCTTGGTCTGTTATTCCTTCGTGTAAAACTTTAACACCCCGACTTGCAGAATTATCTAATGGTTTAATGATACAGGGAAACCCAACCCTCCTGACAGCATCAATTACTTCTTCATTTGTCTTAGCTGAGGCGAACTTTACATAATCAACATTCTTCTCGTTAAGAACAGTTCTCATTTTTACTTTATCATTACAATTAAGAGCAGCTTCCGGATCAATGCCTGGAAGGCCGGCAGCACGTGCAGCCATTGCAACTGTATATTCAACATCACACCCTTGTGTATACACGGCAACTATCTTATTTTCTGCCTTTAACCGTTTCGCGAGCTGTACATGAGCGCCAATATCTTTTGTACTTATAGCAAATACTTCATCTGCCATCTTTGCAGCTTCTGATTGTGTGTTCATATCTGTGATATAAACATAATATCCTAACTCTTTCGCTTTTTGCACCGCAGCTATCTGTAAAAGTCCTGCACCAACTATTAAAATCCCTTTCTTTTCCATGGTATATACCTCTTTTACTTTTTCAATAAGGTTATTCTGTTGTGATTCATTCTTGAAATGCTTAATTAGATCATAATAGGAGTTTACTTTTAGGTCTACTATTTCCTGACAAGGATTGTTACGTGCATCAGCACTATTATTAATATTATGAAAGTCTAACAGGATGGTTGAAAGACCAGCATTTTTTGCTCCTTGCAAGTCTGTGTCAATATCATGACTAACATACACACAATCTTTCGGAAGGACACCCAATTGTGCTGCACAATCGAGGTATGATTGCTCATGAGGTTTAGGGTTTTCATACGCACACACAATACTGTCAAAGTAATCGTAGATGCCTACTTGTTTGATTCTTTCAATTTGAGCGTTATTCTTGCCATTAGTTATTATCCCGAGTTTGAACTTACCTTGTAAAAATTGTAAACATTCTTTAACGCCCGGTAACAGTTTCTCATCAACTTTTTGTGCAAGAAAATTGTCAACAATGGTTTTAACTAAATCGTGACTCTGATTTAACCAGGTCAAAACGTCATTAACATGATGTTTGTATTTGGGTCCTTTTTTGTGATAAATGTCCCAAAAATAGTTACCAAAGTTGTGAAGCATAAGTGTTTGTTCTGCAAAGATAATTGTTTCTTCCCACCTACTTTGTATCCAATGTTCTTCATCGACAAGCGCATCGTCAAAATCAAAAATGATTGCTTTTATGTTTTTAAATGAACGTTCATTTTTGTTGTTTTTTTGAAGAATACCAACATTAATCTCTTCCCAAAACGTTCGGCGGTATTCCTGTAATTTTTCTAAAGAAATGTTCTTATTGACAGGAATGCTAGGACCTAAACTGAATGAAAAATTGAGAAAAGTATCATCCAATGTATAATTAAGTTTATCAAATATTTCGGTCCCAGGAAGCGGACAGAAAATATAAAACTCAACATAGGCATCGTACATTTCTTTTAACATCTTTGCAACACGATATGTTTCCATTAAATCTTCCTCGGTCTCTTCGGGAAAACCAATTATAAAATGTGCGTGAAGTTCTAAGCCTGCATCATTAATCTTTGAGAAAATAGGCAAATTTTTGTTCAAGTTTAATGGTTTTCGTACAATGTCCAATATTCTCTGGCTTCCGGACTCAACACCAAAACTAAGTTCTTTACACACATTTCCTGCCAACCCGATAAACTCCTCATCTAATAAATCAATTTCTAAATGATTTGCGAAATCTAATGAAATTCCTTTAAAATTAGTAGCGAACCTTTTAAGAATTTCCTTTGCACGAATTTTATTTGCTAAAAAGTTATCGTCAAGAATTTGTAAATGTTTAATGGGATAGTTTTTACAGAGAATTTTAATCTCTTCAAGAACGTTCTCAACTGTTCGTGTTCTATAACGTCTTTTCCACATCGCAGGTGTGCCACAGAAACTACAATTGTTTGGACAGCCGCGACTAGTCATGATTGGTAAAAACGAACTGTATTTCTTCCCATACGTTGTTCTTTTCTGATCTTCAAAGTATTTTTCTAAAGGGAAATACTTCCATGCAGGAAAAGGAATAGAATCAATATCTTTAATCAATGTTACTTGAGGATTAACTTTTATTTTTCCTTTCTTGAGATATGCAATACCTTCAATTCCGTCAAGACTTGATCCATTTTTTATCGCGCACAAAACAACCTTAATTGTTGTGTCTCCTTCACCCAAGACGATAATATCTGCGCCTTTCTTTAATAACAAATTGGAAGAATAGGTTGCATGTGATCCACCAACAATAACTATAATTTCAGAATTAAATTTTTTAATCGCTTTTATGACTTCTAAAAGGACATAATGCTGAGATGTAAAATTGCACGAAAGCGCAACAATACCAGGACAGATTTTTTTGATTATTTCAACAATTTCTTCTACTGAGTAACCTCGCCACAAATATGTTTTTCCATCTTTGATAAACTTTTTATCACCACCACTACCATACGCATCAAGAACCGTAAAGTTTTCAGTTTCATGTTCCAAAGTGGCTGCAAGGTACGCCATGCCGAGGGGGGGATTTTTAGGGTGATCAGAACCTTCAAAGTATGGTTCTATCACAGGTAAATTAATTAACATAATCTGACATAAAGTGCCGTCTTGCACAGACCTGTTTTTTTGGTAACCAAAGTATTCTTCTCGTAACACTGAATGTATGATAGAATCATGAAACTTGTTTTTCTTGTACACATGATTGCGAAGAACGCCTTCTTTCACGAAACCAACTTTTTCTAATACCATAAGATGCCTTTCTCTAAAACAATGTGTTTCAGAAAAAAGTCTGTTAAAATTTAACCGTTCAAAGCCATACTCTAACAACATTCGTAAAACATCTTCAAAAATGTGGAGATACTTCTCTGATCCTTCTTGTATTTCTGTATCGAGTAAGAATGAAAGTTCTGCGCGCGATGATAATGAACAGATATTTGTAAATCCGCAATAACCAATAAATGTTCCTGCAAGGTCAAGTATTGCGAAAAGTATTTCTGTGGTAGAGTTTGCTATTCTTTCCCAATACTCTTCTTGATTTTGTGAGGTTAAAGGTTTAGATTGGCGAATGATGTCAATCTGTTCATTACGCCATTTCTTAATAAACTCTAAATCTGAATATTCTAATGACGATAAATAACAATTCCGCGACGTAATAATTTTCTCTTTCATTTTATACCACTTTGTTTCTTTGCCCACGTTGTTACATGTTGGGGGAATCCTGTTTTTGTTGTATAGCCCATACATTTTAATGATTTTTCAACTTCAACAAACGTCATCTTTATTTATATGATAATGCTGTAAATAACCGCTAAGAACAGTACAGAGACTTGCGCAAGGATTTCGTTTAAATTCGAGTGTGAAATTTTTGAAGATAACACGAAAAAGTCTATTCTTGAAATGTACTTTGTATATGTTTTTTCTGAAACTGTTTTGATAAAAACATTGAATTTTATTTTTGAAAACGGAATTGAGAACTATTTTAGCATACACTTTTGCTACTCTAATTTTCTTCATGTTAACCTCGCAAAACCAGAATGACATACCGGTCCCTGAAGATATTTTTTAGGATTACCTTCTGTAACTGCGTTTGCGATAAAGTTAAATGCTTCATCAACTGCAGAAAGGTATTTTGTAATATGTTCATCTTTATGAGCGTATGACGCAAAGTATGCGGTTGTTGCTAAGAATCCTTTCTGTAACATTATTTGTGTAAACAGTGTCTTCAAAACAAGAGGTTTTTCATACAAAAATGAGAAACTGCTCAATGGATATATTCCCACAACAGAAATTTTTAAACCATACTTTTCAGCTAAACATTTCCATCCATCTTGAACTTTTTTTCCCATTATGTTAAGATGAGAAGGAATATTATTCTCTTTCAGTTTTGCAATTGTTGCAAGGGCAGCTGTAAACCCAATTCGTTCAGTCCAAAAAGAACTGCTGATAAACGATTCTTGGGCAGCCTCCATAATTATTCTTTTTCCAATGATAGCAGCAATTGGATATCCATTACCCATAGCTTTTGCAAACACTGCAACGTCTGGATTTACACCCAGATTTAAATGAGCACCTCCAAGAGTTAATCTAAACCCGGAAGATACCTCATCAAATACTAACACGATATTATGTTCTTGAGTGACATGTCGAATCTTTTCTAAAAATCCGGGTTGTGGATAACAACCACGTAATGGTTCCATGACAACGGCAGCAATCTTTCCTTGATATGTTTGAACCAAACGTACAAATTCATCTATGTCATTATAATGAAACGGAATTGATGTACCCTGTAAAGAACGGGGAACGCCTTTTGGCTCTAACCCCGGAAGAAGGTGGCCGTCTAATGACGTATCACTTGCTAAATTTGTTGAGATATACCAATCATGCCATCCGTGATACCCACAAAAAAGGATGATGTCTTTACCCGTTTTTGCACGAGCAATTCGGACCGCAATAGCAACGGCTTCTCCACCAGTACGGGCAAACCGTACGTTTTCTGCCCAGGGATGTAAATCGCATAATACTTCTGCAAGTTCAACTTCTTCAGGACAGTTTAATGTACTTTTAGTAGAGCGATCAATCGCACTCTTAACGGCAACATCAACATCGTCGTCTGCGTACCCAAGAATAGACGTTCCAATCCCCATATAACATAAATCTAAATATTCATTCCCGTCAAGATCCCACACTGAACATCCTTTTGCTTTTTCGTAATACGCGGGCCATAAATGTGGTAGGAACAATTCAGGTCGTTTTGATAATAATTGTGTTCCTCCAGGAATTAGCTTTTTAGCTTTTTCATAGAGTTGTTGTGACTTTCCGATATGAATCTTCGGCAGGGAATTGTGTGTATTCGCATTGTTTGTATTTTGTATGTTATTGTTGTTGTTATTGCTATTGTTTTCGTTATGTGTTTCTTTACATATCGCATCTTCCCGCAATGATTTCGCATACCCTTCATTTCGTGCGAACATATTATTTATCATCATTAATTCTGGATATGTTCGTATAGTGTGTACCAATTCGTGTAATTTAGGGTCAGCACAATCGGTTCGTAGAAGCAGTTCATTCAAAAATGTCAAATCTTCTTTTTCGTCAACTGTAAACCGAAGGTTGGACAAATCCTCATGATGATGAAGATGTACCTGCTTGAAAAGATTTTTATTTTTCCATATATAAGGTGTTACATGTTCCCGTTCAGAATGTAATTTTGCTTCATTCCACGCTTTCTCTAAAGATTGAAATGTAAACATGTCGAAGTCCATGCCGTCAGGAAACGTATCAGGATTACCGTTTGAAGCATAATCTGCATGATTTTCATTAAACAATTCAATAGTTTTGTCAATAATCTCCGGATCAATTAAAGGACAATCCCCCGTAATCCGAACAATAACGTCTGCTCCGAACCGTTTCGCACATTGATAATAACGGTCAAGAACATCGTTCTCGCTTCCAACAAAATAGTTAAACCCTTTCTTCTTCACTTCTTCAATAAGGGGTAAGTTATTACAATGATCACTTGTTGCAAGGATAACATCATCAACATGATGAGCTTTCCTAACGCGGTCAAGAACATGATGAACCAAAGGTTTTCCTGCCAACAGATGTAACATTTTTCCAGGGAATCTGGTCGATCCCATCCGCGCCTGAATAATAGCAATAACTTTTGGTTTTGTCATAATATGTCTCCTCAGTTTGTATTCCAGTGTATTGGAAGGATAACTTTTTCATTATCTTCTTTCATATTTTTTAAAATCCCATAAATGTTATGTACCCTCTCATAATATTGTAAAGAAGAAACATTCTCTTTGATATTTTCCAAACTGTCTATGCCAAGAATAACCTTGTCAATATATTTGTCCAATACTGCAAAGTTAATGCACAGTGCCGAAAGGGGGATTTTTGTTTCTTTTGCAAGATTCTGCAGTTGTTGTACTTTATCTTGTACTTTACTAAACTCTCCATGTAATTCTTCTGGATGTTTAAACAATAAACCTTGTAAGAATACTGATCGCACATAAATCTCTATACCTCTTTCTTTAAGTTGTGGTAGCAATCGTGCAAACCGCTGGTCAAAAATACTAAATGGAAACTGAACGATATCAACGTCAAGATTATGATCAAGAATGTATTCCGCTTCATAAGGATGATATAACGAAAGACCAATCTTTTGTATCTTTCCTTCTTTCTTCAATTTTTGTAACATTTCCCACATTTCAGGATGTTCCAAGAACTTGTTAAAATGATGAATAAGATATCCATACACATGTAAAGAGTTCAATCTCTCTAACGATTCGTTAAAAAATCGTTCAATTTCTTCATTGTGAAATTTTGAGATTATTTTTAATTGTGACTGCGGATTGTTTTTGATAAACTCACCAATGACACTTTCACTCTCCTGATACCCATATGCGGTATCTAACACGGTAATTCCTGAATCGAGAGCGTATTGTAAAATGTTAAACACTTCTATTTTGGGGACTTTACCACGCGTATTATTAATTCCATAATCATACCCAAACTGAGCAGTTCCTAACGCAATCTTTGACGTAGTAGGATACATTAATAACGTTTTTTCAGACGTAAACGAGCTTAATTTGTCTTTTCTATAATGGAATAGGACTTTTGTAACAGCGGCAATAACATCCTCAACATCACAATCGTCCATTTTGGGAAACAATGGTAATGTAATGATAGTATCATACACTTTTTCTGTTATGGAAAATTGCCCTCTTTTGAACCCATACTTCTTTTGATAATATGAGTGAAGATGAATGGGAATATAATGAACATTAACTCCAATATTCTCTGCTTTTAACGCTTTGATGAGCTGATTCCTATCAACTGTAAGCATATTTTCGTTAACTCGAATGGTATATAGGTGCCATGAACTTTTCATGCCTGGATGTACTTTCTGTAACATCAGTTCAGGGATGTGTGTAAATGCCAGATCATATTTTTTAACAATTTCTTCCCGTCTCTGTTGAAACGCAGGTAACTTTTTTAATTGAGCAACCCCTAACGCAGCTTGAAATTCAGTCATATTATACCGATGACCGAGCCGTTGCATGTCATACATCCAGTCAGCAGTTTTGCCGTAGCGTTCCATTGCTTCTTTGGTAATCCCGTGAGTACGGTGCATGACACATAATTTTGCCAACTCGGGATCGTTTGTTGTAATGATTCCACCCTCTGCTGTTGTCATATTCTTGACTGGATGAAAACTAAAAATTGTTAAATCGCTTAATGCTCCAATCTTATGTCCTTTGTATTCGGCAGAAATGGCATGTGCAGCATCTTCAATAATTTTGAGATTATATTCCTTTGCAATCTTTCTAATTTCATCCATATTACACGGATTACCTGCATAATGAACAGGAATAATGGCTTTTGTTCGCGGTGTGATTTTCTTTCTGATTTCTTCAGGATCAATATTGTATGTTGTTTCATCAATATCCACAAGAACAGGAGTTGCGCCACGATACACAATACAATTGGAAGTTGCCAGAAATGTAAATGCTGTCGTGATAACTTCGTCGCCAGGACCAATATCAAGAGCGCCGACACAACAATGTAACGCTGCAGTTCCAGAATTAACAGCAATGGCATACTTTGCACCAACAAACTCTGCAATTTCTTTTTCAAATTGTGTAACTTTTGGTCCTGTTGTCAACCAGTTAGAATCTAATACAGACATGACTTCTTTCTTTTCTTCTTCACCAATCCATTGTGTTGCGTATGGAAGGAACGTTTCCCGGATTGGTTTCCCGCCATTGATTGCAAGTTCTGTTATATTTGAATGTACATCCATAGTAAATTCACCTATTTTTTGTTACCCATATTTCTTTTCCAAAGAAATCCCACGAAAACCGAAAGTCGTCCCCTTGAGATTCCTCTAATGAACTTGTAGAAAAAAAGATAATAGTTGTATTCTCTTCCAACGCTTTGAAACCGTTTGCAAAGCCGGCAGGTATCTTAAGGATAGACGGCTTTGCACTATGAAGAATAAATGTTACTGGAAGACCAGTAAGTTCTCGATTGTCCATCTTTGAACAGATAATTTTAGCGCTACCCGTTGAAACCAGGACATATTTCGTTTCCCGTTCATGACCATGATATGCACGGACGACGTGGGGAGAAACATTTTTTAGTTGATAGAATCGTTTGATACCGTTAAAATTGAAGTTATTGACAAAAGAAACGCTTCCTCTATCATCATACACAATCCCACCATCTAGTAATTGTATTTCTTCGTGTGTCATCTTGAAATTAGGTTAATTAAGTTAATTACTTTCCCTCATTTTTTAAAGTCGTACTGTGTCTCTTTTACAGAATTTTTGGCCATTTGACAGTATATAAAGTTTCTGAAATAGAAGTAAGGATTAAAGACTTAAAATGTTTTTAGGTGAGAATGGTTTACAAATACATTAAATTTAAAAAAGATAAACAAAATTGCTTCAAGGGAAAGATTAAAAAAAATGATGGAAACATGACTAAAGCAGAAGAATTCTGGAAAACACGATCACAGAAGTATAATAATCTTAATTGGGTTACTGATGATTCTTATTTGAACGCCATTATTGCAGCAGGAGAATTTACGAAGGATGATAAAGTCCTCGATGTTGGAACTGGTACAGGGATCATAGCGCACACTATTGCTCCACTCGCAAAAGAAATTATTGGTGTAGACATTTCTCAAGATATGTTAAAACATAGTAATTGGCAGGATAATAAATATTTCATTCGAAGGGATATTAGAGAGCGAATCTTTCATGAAGGTGTATTTGATAAAGTGACGGCACGGATGGTATTTCATCATATCATTGAAGATACACAGAAAGCAATGAACGAATGTTTTCGGGTATTACGACCTGGTGGAAAGATGATCCTTGCAGAAGGCGTTCCACCAACAAAAGAGTTAAAAGGGGCATATGAAGAAATATTTAAATTAAAAGAAGAGAGAATTGTGTTCCTAGAAGAAGATCTCGTACAAATGTTTAGAAATGCTGGATTTAAACATGTGAATGTTATTACCCATCTTCAGAAAGGGTTTAGTGTTACGAACTGGCTAGAAAATGCAGGTGGTCTCTCGGAAGAGGTAAAGAAAAAAATTCTTGACCTTCATCTTAACGGCACGGACGAGTTTAAAAATGTGTATAACCTTCGTATTGTTGATGGTGAATGTCACATTGATACAAAAAGTTTGATTGTTGTCGGAACAAAATAATAAAACTATTTTTGCAGTACCAAAGCCAATAATTGTTTAATCTCTGTAAGGTTTAATAATTTTTGATAATACAACGTAACACAGTATAAAATTCCGCCAATACACACTGACAAAATTGCCCCTGGCCATCCGGTAAGAATTTTCAATGGTATAAAAAATAATACAGCGGTAAATATCATCCCTGAAAGAGTAACCCGTAACCACACTTTCCATGGAGATTCCATGGCAACAAATTTTGAGACGTAATTAGTGGACAAGAGCAACATGCAAATATAACTTATAGCTGTTGCGATTGCTGCACCAACGATTCCTAACGAGGGTATTAAAAGAATGTTAAGAACAATGTTGGCAACCGCAGCAAAAAGAACAATTTTCATGACTAACGTTGGTTTTCCAACGGCAGTAATTATTGCATGATTGTTTGCTGCAATGACATATCCAAGAACGCCTACCAAAACAATCCTAAAAGCGACAATCCCACCAAGATATTCCTGACCGAAAAGTGTTTCGATAAATAACGGTGCAAAAACAAAAATAGAAATGATTAAAGGAAGAGTAATAATAAACATATACCTATACAATAATTGTACACCTGCAAAAAGCCTTTTGTAATCATTTTTTGACCATAACTCAGATACCATAGGTAATAATATCTTAGAACTTGCTTTCGCGAAGAAAAGGAAAAGTAATGCTGTTGGAAGGACAACATTATAAATACCAACCATTTCCAAAGAAACAAAGTATGTTAGCATTAAAACGTCTAACCACGCGATAACTTTGTTTCCCATACCGGTGAAGATAACTGGCGCCGAAAATGCAAACAATTCTTTTGTTGCACCTTTAAAATCGTATATTTTAGCTTTCCAGATGTCAGAATAGTGAATTACTTTTAGTGTAAGGATTACAAATGCGGATGCCACGCCGATAACAAACGCAATAGCAGCAGAAAGAATTCCGTACCCTACCGCATAAAATATAAAAAATGCAATAATGGTGACTCCTAAACGAATAAGTTCTTCTGATGCATACCATTTTACTTCTTGGAACCCCTGCAAGATACTGTACACCACATTACAAAGTAACGAAAAGAAAACGTAAAGTCCAAAAAGTATTAACAAAATGGATGCCCGCGGATCTTTGAAGTAATGTTTTGCCAGATAAGAAGAAAATACTATAAAGAAAATAATAAGTATTGCCGAGGAAAGTAATTGAAACACGAGGGATGCTGCAATAAGTGTTTTAATTTTGGAATAATTCCTTTCAACAGCATAGTGCGCAATAAACTTTACCAGCCCCACCCGCAACCCAAAATCTCTGAAAATGAGAAGAAACATCATAAACGCAAGAACTGCATAAAACAAACCAAAGTCTGTTGGAGAAAGTTTTCGTGCCAAGATAACTCGTAAAATGTATGCGAGTAAAGAGGTCAGTGCCATCAGGACTGTAACAATACCAAGCCCTTTCACTGCTTTTTTTGTATAATTTATAGGAAAAGTTTCCATAGGTGATATGGTAGAATAGCGAGGGTTGGTTTTTAAAGATAATGTGTTATGGTTCTAGTTGATAATGGAAAATATTTACTTAAATTGGTTTAAATTCACAAAGTTTTTAAGTTAAATTAGTTTGATTTTACGCTATGGACAACAAAATAACTCTGTACCGCCCACCCCATTTTTGTAATGAAGTGATTCTTGTCGATGGGACAGGTAGGGCAGGAAAATCAAAACTTCATCAGGTCCTTTCCGCTTTTGATGGAGTAGAGTTGCCCGCCCTTAGTTTACTTCTTCCCGAAAGGCTTTCTTTTTTATATTATCATAATCTCATTGATAAAGATGCGGCGAAAGCATTAATTAGATCAGAATTACAATTTAAATTGTTTAACGAAATGATGTGCCGAAATGTTAATTTTAAATTTGGTGATTATTCGGGCGTTTTTGGGAATGCCAATCCATGGCGATATCTTAAAAGAATGTTTCTTAAAGATGCAAACGTTGCGTTGCAGAGAATAAAAGAAGAACGGACAATTCTTCAAATAATGGTGCACGATACGTTAGGTTTCCCAAATTTATTTTTTGATACGTACAAAGACAAGGTTTATTTTTTAGAAATGGTTAATCATCCTATTGATCTGATTAATTCTAAGTACCGAAAGAAACATGACGAACGATGGGACACACCATTATCATTTCCATTGACTATGAAAAAAAATGGAAAACTTGTACCATGGTGGAATTTGTATGATAATAAAAATGAATACTTTACTTTATCAAGTATGGACAGAACAATTTGGTCAACCTATAAAAAGTTAGAACATATTAGAAAGGAATATCAGAAACTGAGTCCAGAACAAAAAAAACAAGTATTATGGATCCCACTTGAAAAAATGATGGTTGACCCATGGACATACATTGCAAAGATTGAAAAGTTAATCAACCGTAAACCTACTAAATATATGAAAAAGAACCTTAAAAAGTATAATTTTCCTGATACAATGGAACGTATCATAAAAAGTAGAAAAGTAAAAGAAGAATTGATTCGAAATAAAGCATCGCCACCGTATACTGCACTTATGGAAGAAATGATTACAGAGTATGAAACGACAGATTGGGATGCATTAAATCAGTTGTAAAGTATTATATATGTTTATTCATCATCTCAACTTGATATTTAAGATATTCCTTAACACTTCGCGCTTCATACATATAATTAATAATTTCGTCAATCTCTTGGTCAATCTCATGTATGAACCCTTCATTATGTGCAATCTCTTCCTGAACAGTAACATCTTCAATAAAATGTTTGACATCGACAGGATTGCTTTTCTTTAATTCTGTAAGAGAAATGTCCATGTCATCAATTTTTCTAAATGGAAAGAAATGGCGTGTTGTTCGTGGCGGGAAAATGTTGCCCGTTAATCCCCTTTCAACTACTTCTGATTTAGAAATGTTTGTTTTGTCAATGATTAAATGTCGATGCATCAACCGTGTCCCGACACGAA
>PCYB01000005.1:0-10230 GCA_002762845.1 Candidatus Woesearchaeota archaeon CG10_big_fil_rev_8_21_14_0_10_36_11 | reverse complement strand
CTGCACAGGAACTGTTTTGTACCCGTGCATCAGGAAGAAGATGTAACGATGACTTCCATCAAGGACAATGCCCGTATTCTTATCAACAAGAAGCGGCGCTTTCACAAATCCGTCTCTAAGGAGAAGATTGTTTAAGTTACTAAGATGATTAGGAAAAACTTTTTCTAACGGTTTAAGTGTATCAATAGGAACTATTTGAACTTCTCTCTTGAGAATTGTTTTTGAGGAAGTTTCGGGTGTGAACAACTCATTTGCTTTTTGTAAATCGTCATGGTCATCAATCTCAATCCATTTCATCCCATGAATTGGACACACGAATAATGGTGTTGACCCTTCAATATATTTTGCTAAGACAAGATCATAGTATATATTGGTGTTTCCTGCTTGCACCTCGATATCAAGCCATTTAGAAAATTGTTTTCCAAATTCTGGTGTTATCTTAATGATGCCAGCAGATTTATGATAATTGTCTTTATAGTCGGAGAGTGATTCTCGTACGATTTGAATTTGTTGTATGTGATTTCCTTCGCCTGTTGTTAACATGCACCCCTCTTTAAACAAACTAAACCTATCGCCTGCCCAGTATGAAAAAGCGGGGTTTGTCTGCATGATTCTTGTTAAGATATTTCTGTTAAAGAACGAATCTCCTTCAATTAAAAGCGTTCCTTGTTCAAGGTACCGCCGCACTAACCACAACGAGTACATGTTGTTTGTTGTTGCGTACTCTTCACTGTGTACATATGTAATTTTCATTCCATTGTACATGTTTCCTATAGTTGTTTCTATTACGTCCGCGAGATGCCCAACAACAAGAATAACGTCTTTGATACCTTCCTCTGCAAGATGGTTAAGAGTGTTGATAAGTATCGGTGTGCCGGTAACTTCAACCAAACATTTTGGGGTCGTGTTGGTGATTGGTTTTAACCTGCTTCCAAATCCTGCTATTAAGAGAATTGCGTTGTTTATTGTCATTGTAAGAGTTCTTTCAATTGTTTAAAGTTTGCATTGTATGCAAAACGGTAGTATGTTCCATCTAATCCAGTTTTATTATCGCAGGATTTCACGTTAAAATGTGTTATTGACTTCTCAGATTTAACCATCACAAAATTTGCGTTTGTTGGAAAAACTTTAATGTACGGGATGGTCTTAAGAAGGTCTACCATTTTACGTGTACCTTGAATTATTTTTATCCGTGACTGTTCGTACTCATCTTTATGCTCAAGAAGAAGGTCAATAAGTGCTTCCGTCACAGAATTAATGTTCCAGATAGGAATTTTTGTCACAAAATCGTTTATGAACTCTTCATCTTCTGATGCGATGTACCCTAACCTGATACCACAGATGCCATAATTCTTTCCCAAACTTTTAATGAGAATGACATTCTTTCCTTTTGGATATGGAGGGATTGTTTCATCAACAAAGTCAATAAAACTTATGTCAATAGCAAATTTAATGTGTGGAAATTCGTTGATAAGTTGTTGAATGTCATCTCTGTATAAGCCTGTGGGATTGTTGGGATTACAGAAACAAACAGTGTCAACATTATGGTGTTGTATTGCATTTCGTATTTCATCCGTTGTTGCATCGTATGGAATAGGAATGTGATTACTTATTTCCCATTCGTTAAAGTTAGGCACGGTTACTAATGCTTTTTTTGTATAATTTTGTAAAAGAATTCTAATAGCTTCACAACTACCATTTACTGTTAAAAGTGGTATAGTAACATTTTCTAATCTCTTGACCTTTTCTGAAATAACTTTCTGGTTCGATGGATAATATCGTACGAGATGTAAAAGGTCTTTTCGCAACTGATTAATTATTTCCTCTGTTGGGAAATATGGATTAATCATAAAATAAAAATTGTCTGAACTGTCTTTCATCCTCGTTACTAACTGTTTTTGCATTGTAAAATCACCTATCTTTGTTCATAATTGTTCGTATATAAATGTTATTGACATTGGTTCTAGAATCTTCATAATCCATAACGTTTAAATAGCATATATTTCTCAAAATAGGAATGGTCGAGCCTATCAAAGAACTAAGAGTTATATGTCAGAAGAAAGAACAGTTGTATGATAAGAAAGGTGAAGACAATACGTCTGACCAAGTACAAGAATACATTTATGATAGGTTTCTCAGAGCAGTATCCATTTACATTACAAAAATAGTATTATATACATCACTCACAAGCAATCAGGTATCAATAATTTCGATGATTGTGGGATTGTTTGCAGGGTTCTTGTTTAGTTTTGCAAATCCATGGTATTGGGTAGCAGGTTTTGTAGGATTACAGTTATTTCATTTCTTAGATGCTGTTGATGGAGAAGTAGCACGGTACAGAAAAGTTGCGAGTCCAATAGGCAAATATTTTGATTTGTTAGCGCATGGTATTGTCATTGCCGCATTCTATACGGGAATGATTTTTGGAATCTTTAACGCAACACAGGGTAAACTTGTGTTTATTATAGGATTCATTTGTGTAGCATCATTTTTGTTAACATCGTTATCTGTTGCACTACGCAAATTCTTATTTTATCAATATGCAATTACGGAAAAGAAGTATGATTTGATGAAAAAAACATCTAAAGTTACAAATGTTCATTCATTCAAGTATTTCATAAAACGATTGTTTGGGTTTGACGGTTTTGCATTCATTGTACTGTTCTTTACACTACTTGACATCATCTTTTCTAGCACGTTTAGTTTCAGATATTTATTTTTGATATTGTCTGCCATTATAGGGCCACTTATCTTTATTAAAAGTATGTGGGAAACGAGTAAGATGAGAAAGTTATTTTTTTCGTAACAATCCCAAATAATAATACTTTGGGAAGAACACGTCTAAGAAACTAACAAGCCAATACGGTAATTTAAACTTTAACAACATTGGTAAACGAAATATATTGATGATTTTTTTAGATTCAACAATTTCATACTCTGGAAATATTTCTTTTATTATTGTATTGTCAAATGTTGGAAGTTTTCGTGTTTTTCGTATATTTCCATACAGTAAACGATTACAGAAATTAATGAATGGAGAATTGTAAAAGTCAAAGAAGATAATATGTCCACCACTTTTCACTTTGGACGAAATGTTTGCGGCTATTTGAGAAATGTCTTTATGTGGTATTGCATTAAAAACGTAATTACATAAAACAACATTAAAGAAACCATCTTTGTAGGGCATATCATACACATCTCCCTGCACAAACGTAATTCCGGGGTTAAACTGTCTGGCGATAGTAATTGAATCTTGAATGAAGTCCACACCATACACACCAGAAGACGATTTTTTAATATATGCTAAACAACTAGTGAAAAAGCCGTGATGACATCCTATGTCAAGAATAGTAGCGTTTTTTAATGTGATCTTGTGAGCGTTCAGAAGTTGAACGAATTCTTGTGCACGGCGATAATCCCACCATAATCCATGATGGTTCCGTTGCGAAAATTTGTTTGACACACCATTATCAAAATTGTCGGCACCAGAATTGTACCCCCTTGAATCATAAAGATATCGTTCTTTTCGCTTCTGCCGTACAGAATTCATATTCATACCACCCTAAACAAAATAAAACCGTTCGTTTGATGAACAAGCATAAACCGTATAGGTAATGCTGCTGCTTCGTTAATCCTTTCCGTAATGAGTTTTCCTATAACGTCAGTTGTAAACTCGTCATTTTCACTATAAGAATCAGATTTGATAGATTTAATATCACTATACGTAAACGCAAGGTAATCATACCCTTTCTCTTTAATGAACTTGTACACGTCCCGAATATCCTTTTCAAGAATGCCCTGTTTAAATTCCAGTTCATCTTCACACCATACACATGCGTCCATATTAACGCCAAGGACAAACCTGTTTGATCTATCACCGTACATGAACACCCCACTGTTTAACGGCAAATTATCTTTCATCCAAACAAGACCTGAAACTTCGTCCGGTGTTAAGCGTCCGCCCGGCGGCCAGTTAGGGTTTGTATTGTGATAATACTTTGCATATCCTGACGTTGCAAAAATACTCCCGATAAGGACAAGAATCACAAGTATCCATACAACTTTTGACTTTTTGAAAATGTTTGTTACTGTAACAAACCCAAACCCGACAAGTATTGAAAACGGAATGGCAAGGAGCATCCACATTCTGAACGCGCCAAACCCAATCGGAAGGTTAAACGTCATAGAATTGACAAAAATAAACGTAAACGTGAACCAAACCAATACTACTATTAACCAATAATTTTTTTCTTTAAAGACTTTTTTATATTTTGCAATGATGAAAATGAGTGCAATGACAAGTAATATAGAAACAACAATTCCCCAACCAATCGGCTGGTTAATCATGTTATTTTTTTGTGTATAAAAAAAGTCTGCAAATGTGTACACGCGCGTTGCACTTCCGCCTGTGGGACTAAACGTCCGCATGATTGAAGAACCGAACTGTGACAGAACTGAAGAACCTGCTGATGCCGCACCTTCAATCGTTGTTCCTGGCCGTGCCTGCATTTGTATCATTCGTTTGTACTTGAACGCCCACCAAAAAAGTGAAAGGATAATACCGTACACTGCCGAAAGTGCAACTTGTTTCTGAAACTTTTTTGTGTATATCCACCGAACAATAAAATAAAGTGCCGCCATGATGCCTAACTTTATTGCCTGGAAAGGATGTGTCAAAAGTATTGCTGCCGTGACGATACCTGCAACGTACGTAAACTTTGTATCTTTCGGTATCATCTCATAACAATATATCAATATGAAAAAGAGTCCTGGAATTAAACTGTGTGACCATACGAAATGGCTCAGATATGCAGGAATCATTGAAATGATAAACGTTGATGCTAACGCCACGGAAGAACTTTTCGTCAACGCTTTCACCATGAAAAAGAAAAATAAGAATCCTAACGCTATGATAAGAGCATTAAAGAATTTTATTGTCCATTGCGCATCGGGACTTGTCTGGTGCATAACACCCATTATCATTGCGTATGCGGGAGGATATGGGTCGAGATAGTTCACCTGCCTAAAATAATCAACATCTAACGTCTTTTCAGTTGCAACATACTTCATTTCCCGTACGTACACCCACGGATCATCATCTTCCATATACGAATATGCTAAACTTCCCGATGCGTACGTGTACAGATTGAACGCAAAAAGAATAAGAAGGATGAAATAAATAATATGTTTTTTTGAAATTTTTTTGGGAAATTGTAGTTTAAAAGAGATTTTTTTTCGTCGCGCGTAAAGTGTGTATGCTACCGTAAGTAATGACAGTATGAGAAACACCCACCAATATAACGGTACTTTAAGAGTGTTAATGATAACCCCCACAACAATAAATGTACAGAGACCAATACCAATATGCATGATATTCTTTTCAAAAGAATCCCTCTCGTCTTTTATCTTAAGTAAATGAGATAAAGAGTACCCAAAACCCCACATATAGACAAAAAACAAGATGATTGTAAGTATGTTCATTACTGAGCTTGTAATTACTAAAATTTATAAATATTGTGATAGCCGAGTTACCTATGGATGAGACAAATTATGATTATATTAATGATTTAGAAGCCCATAATTGGTGGTATAAAGGAAAGAGAGACATTTTTGAAAGGATTCTTGCGAAGAAAAAGAAAAAATTTGAACATGCCCTTGATATAGGATGCGGTGTCGGCTCCCATTTAGGTGTTCTTAAGAAGCATGCAGGAAATGTTGAGGGGATTGACTTTTCAATAAAAGCAGTATCGTATTGTAAAGCAAAAGGGTGGACAAACGTTTCTGTGGGAGATGTTTGTACTCTTACTACGAAAAAAAAGTATGATCTGGTTTTATGCTCAGAGTTACTTGAACATGTAGACGATACAAAAGCCATTGCGGCAATAGCATCTGTTCTGAAACCAGGTGGGCTGTTTGTCTTTTCCGTTCCTGCACATGCATATTTATGGAACGATAATGATATTTTAAGCCATCATCGACGACGATATGAAAAGAAACAGATACGACAATTGGTTGGAAAAGAGTTTAAGATTCGTAAACTAAGTTATTGGAATTCAACATTGTTCTTGCCAACATACATATTTTATAAGTTTAAAAGGAAATGTAAGATGACAAATAATCTTAATTTGATACCAAAACGGTTAAATATAATATTGTATGGAATTTTGAAATTTGAGAATTTGTTATTTGGTAAAATCGGTTTACCACAGGGAATAACTCTTATTGGGGTATGTATTAAAAAATGAATTTTACACGAAAAACGTTGCGGTACGTTATTTCCCAAATTAAAGGAAAGTCTGTACTTGACATAGGGAGTGCCGGCCAGGGAAATGTGCGTGGTCGAGAGGGATGGATATTTGGCATTCTGCGAAAACATGCTAAATCAATTAAAGGTCTTGACATTTGTGAATGTAATGACAAAGATATTACACTTGGAAGTGCAGAAACATTTTCATTTAAAGAGAAGTTTGATGTAATAACAGTATTTGACGTTATTGAACATTTTGATAATGTTGGTGTTGCGCTTGAGAATATGAAGAAACATTTAAATGTTGGTGGAAAGGTAATCATGACAACGCCCAACATGACAAGTATCGGGCCCGTTCTGGATGTGATATTGTTTCGAGGTATCAGGAGTAATAAGACACACACGCTCGGTTATAATGCCCGAATGCTTCATTATATGTTATACAAGCACGGGTTTAAAGATATAAAAGTAAAGTTTGATGCATATCCCCTTGCAGGAAATCATACTGGTTTGAAAAGGATATTGTCGCTCGCACGATGTTTAGTTACATTTCCCATTACATTTATGTGGAAAGAATTCTCTCCCACATTGTATGTGAGTGCTAGAGTATAACTTTCTCTTGCTCTATAAACTGTTTATACCACAGATGAAAATTAAGTAATGTCCACATCTGTCGGCCATAAAATAATGGTGATTTTGTATAGTTTGTTTTTAATTTTTGTATGTATTCTTTGTTGAAGTGGGGGTTTGAAGATAACTCTTCCACGAGCGGTTGCAATTCATCTTTAAGCCAATGATCAATGGGAACAAAGAACCGTTGTTTTTTTTGTGCATGCCTTTTGTATGGAAGATGATGTTCCATTGCCTTTCTAAGGATATACTTATCTTTCATTCCTTTTAACTTTTCTCTCTGAGGTAATGTAGAGGCAAACTCAACAACACGATGGTCAAGGAACGGTACTCGTGCTTCAATACCGTGCGCCATGGTATTCTTATCAACTTTCATAAGAAGGTTTTCCGTGAGCAATTCTTTATTTTCAAATATTAAAAGTTTGTTTAAAGCAGTATTCTTGTACGTTTCATGGATACGTTTCCCGACAGGATTTGTTACAACTTCTTGACGTAAACTACCTTTTGTAGCTTCAACCTTTTCTTTATCTGTGAAGATTGAAACCATACTCAAAAGTGCTTTCGTATTATTATTTGTTGTTATAAATTCTATCAGTCGGCGTTTTCCTTCTTCACCTAACGAGTCCATGTACGAAAAAAACTGAGCGTAGTACCGTGAAGGTATTTTCTGAAAAATAATTGATAACGATTTTCGTAGACTAAGTGGTACTTTTTGTACATATTTCTGATGTAATACCATAAACTTTTCCTGTTCATACCCGGCAAACTGTTCGTCGGCACCTTCTCCCGTCAAAACAACGGTAACTTTTTTTGTTGCTTCCTTTGAAAGTAAATATGTTGGAATAGATGTCGGATCGCCCATAGGTTCATCCTGATGCCACACGATCTTTGGCAGATGTTTAATTGAATCTGTTCCTATATGAATTTCTGTATGGTCAGTATTGAAATGGTTTGCCATGATTTTTGCTCGTGATAATTCAGACCCTTTAGCATTCTCAAACCCGACAGAAAATGTTTTTATGTTATCTGAAAAGTGTGTCATTAAAGATACTATCGATGAAGAATCAACACCTCCCGAAAGATAAACACCTAACGGCACATCCGACATTAACCGTTTTCCCACAGAATCTTTCAAAAGTGTGTAAAGATGTTTCTGTGAATCTGGCGTTTTTATGGGTTTCATAGTAATGTCCCAATATTTTGTAATGTGAATTTTGTTGTTTTTGAGTGTTAGTGTATGTCCTGGAAGCAGCTTGAAAATGGTCTTGAACATTGTTTCTGGTAACGGATTTGCATAGAACGAAAGGTAATTGTTAAGCGCTTCAGGATTAACTGTTCGTGTAACTTCGTCCGATGCTAAGAGAGATTTAATCTCGGACGCGAAATAAAAATTGCCGTTAATGTGCGTGTAGTATAACGGTTTAATACCAAGCCTGTCTCGAGCAAGAAAAAGGGTCTTTGTGTTCATGTTGTAAATAGCAAATGCAAAACATCCGTTAAATTTAGTAACACACTGCTCACCGTACTCTTCATATGCATGCACGATAACTTCCGTATCTGTTTTTGATTTGAATCGGTGACCTTCCTGTTCAAGTAATGTCCGTAACTCTTTATAGTTGTATATCTCACCGTTGAAAATTAATTGGTGTGAACCGTCCTCGTTTGACATAGGTTGCATTCCATCTTTCGACAGGTCTATTATACTTAATCTTCTATGACCCAAACATATTGTACTGTCTGTATAATAATTGTGTTGATCAGGACCTCTATGTTGAAGAAGGGACGTCATCTGTCTGATAAGCTTCTTATCTTCAAACCCGTAAAATCCTGCAATGCCGCACATATAAGACAGTGTAAAAAGTCGTTTATTAAAGGTTATGAAACCCTGTAATTCATAATCTTTTTAAAGCACCTTTGTACGGAAGAGGTCATGACAAAACATCTTTCAGTAGTCCTTCCCGTTCATAATGAAGAGAAAAATATTGAACATTTGTACAATGAGTTAAAAGAGTCATTAAAAGGTATTGATTATGAACTTGTCTTTGTTGATGATGGAAGTGTCGATAGGTCATATTTTATCATGGAACAGATTGCGTCTCATAATACACATGTAAAAGTTGTCAAGTTACTATCCAATTATGGCCAAAGTACGGCACTAGCAGCAGGTTGTGACCATGCTACTGGCGAGAATATCGTTACGATGGATTCTGATTTACAGCACGATCCTAAAGACATTATATCATTGATTGAACCTTTATCAAAGGGATACCATGTTGTGTGCGGATGGCGGCGAAAACGTGGAGATTCGTTTGTAAAGAAAGGAATGCCGTCACGGTTCGCGAATTTCTTGGTTAACAAAATGTTAGGAATAAAATTACACGATTCTGTTGGGGGTATGAAAGCGTTTACACGTCGCGTTGTTGAGGTCGTTCCCATGTATGGCGATATGCACCGATATTTGCCAGTGTTAGCTAAGTGGAAAGGGTTCCGTATAACGGAAAGGCCTGTCAAGGTTAGAGAGAGACGTGCCGGAAAGACACATTATAAGTTTAACAGATTGTTTAAAGGCTTTTTGGATTTAATGACAGTAAAATTCTTTATTTCGTATTCAACACGACCGTTCCATATTTTTGCAAAGATTGGTTTTGTAAGTTTCATGATTGGTTTTTGTATCGGCCTGTACTATGTAATTCTGAAAGTGTTTTTTGGTGTGTATTTAATGCAGGAAATTGCATCGTTGATATTATCTGTGATGTTAATTGTGTTAGGCATTAACTTCATCTGTTTCGGGTTCATTGCCGACATGATAAGTTTTGACGCTATTTCTTCTAAGAAAAGAAAAGTGTATCTAGTTGAGAAGGTTGTTTAATACCTAAGAACTACTAATTCATAATCATAAATCCGGCCCACTAAACCGTTCAGGTGAGAACGAAAATCGTGTTCAAGCATTTTAATTCTTGTTTTTGGTTCAATTGCCAAACTTAATGCTTCTAACCCATGTTGATTAGATTCAAGTATTGCAAAAGTGTATTCCATACCACTATCTTTTTTAAACCTAATACTATACTTTGAACCTCCAAATTGTGGGAATTCATTATTTAAAATAGCAGCATCTTCCGAACATCCAGCAGTACTTTCTTTATCAACAATAGTTCCGCATTCGTTTAGAACAGTACCCGAAATGTATATCTGTTCGGGACCTGTCTGTACAGTTTTATGCACTTTTTGGACCGTGTCAGAAGTGTACGTTTGTTCAGTACAACCAAATAACCCAAGTTTGACAGTTAATTAAAAATAAGTGTTCTAGGTTTGTAAGTTCTACCATGAAACAAACAAACACTAGAACAAATGGC
>PCYB01000052.1 GCA_002762845.1 Candidatus Woesearchaeota archaeon CG10_big_fil_rev_8_21_14_0_10_36_11 | reverse complement strand
ATATTAGCTACAAAGTAGCTAAAGAAGTAAATAAACTTTTCTATACTCGAGAATAGTTGTGGAACTTCAGAAAGCTAAATAGTTACTAAAAATAACTATTTTTATAAATGTGACCAATCACCCAAACTTTATGCGTTTTAAAGCAAAAAAAGTGTATGGACAGTATAAGAAAATTTCCTGTCCATTCTGTGAAAGGACAGCAACGCAGAAGAATGAACAAGGTCTTGACGTATGTCATAAACATACAAAACAATCCCTTGACGAAATTAAATGTACGTGCGGTTCCTGGCTTGAGTTACGAAGTGGAAAGTTTGGTCCGTATTTTAATTGTATTAATTGTGGTAATTTTAATTACAGTAAAGCAATGGAAATTAAGATAATCACCCATAAAACGAATACGAAAGAAAATGAAAATACCATTGTAGACGTGCCAAAACCGGTTGAACGCAAAATAACTGAAAACAAAAAAGAGATAACAATAAGCACTGATGATGTAGAATATTTTGATTAATGTTTTTTTGTATGTTTAATTTTTCTTGTATGAAATTTTCTTTTTATAGTTCTTTTTATACCATTTGCAACTGGCCTCTTTCGTATTTTCCTACTCCATCTTTCTCGTGCAATCTTATTCTTCTTAATTTTGGCAACAAGAGCTTTGAAAGTAACATATTTACCAGCCCTCTTTTGTTCAGGCTTCTCAGGTGAAGGTGCAGTAAACACGTCCTGCTTTCGCCTAGACACAATTGTAAGAAACTTTGTGAAAGAAACGTATTCCTCTTTAGATTTACGGCGTTTAACACCTTTTTTTGTATGAACAGCACCTTTACGCATACACAAAGAAATATGTACTGGAATATAAATATTACCGTACGCCGATTACTGGCAAATCTAACTTTTGCCAATGTCTCATTCTGCGAGCGTCATGATCTGGATTATGGAAATCTGGCATAACAAGTCCAACCAATCTTCCTTTTCGAAACAATTTTACTTTCATATATATCACCTCAACACGATAGAGAGAAAGAGTGTTTTATATACCCTACGCGTGGTTGTCTAGTGGGGTGTGGGTATGATTTTATGTATAAATAAGAGTAAAATACCTGTGTCTAGTGGGACAAAAAAAGAAGAGAATATTTTAATAAGGTAATGTTGTTTATACTGCCATGCACAATCCTCAAGAACTGTTTGATGATATTGATGAAAGTAATGAAGAACTAAAAGATGAACCTCAAAGAAAGTCTTGGTTTACAAAAATCATAATTGGGATGATAAGCTTATTCCTAATTATTCTTATTTTATCGTTTATCATTGTCCAATATCCACTTAATGATATTCTGCAGGGGAAAATTGAATCTGACTTATTAAATAATAATATGCTTGAAACTGATACCATAACAATTCTTTTTGACGAAACTGTTGCGGATACGTTACGAACATGGTATTTCGGCGAACAACGAACTGAATTTGCTGTTTGTATGGATGGAATACAAGAAAATGGCGTCTATTCCATAACGTCGTTGGAACAACCGACAATGTATGAACAAGCATTTAACCACGTCTCATTTGCTCCCTGTCCGGAAGAATCGTTGATATTGTTACACACACATCCTTATAAGAAATGTATTGCATCTGAGACGGACATAAACACATTACGAGAAATGCAGAAACTGAACAAAGACGTTCTTATGGTGGTTATGTGCGAACCGGATAGGTTTAGTGTGTATTCTTGACTGCTATCACCAATAAGTAGATAATTCTCAAAAAACTTATAAATATACAAAATAAATGGTACTTTATGGGATTAGAACATGCTCTTCGCACGATTGGATTTCCAGAAGGAACAAGATTACAAGACATTACATTTGCAGATGTGCGAAAGCAGTATAGGCTGGCATCTTTAGAATCTCATCCTGATAGGCAAAAAGATGATCTAAACGCGGAAGAAAATTGGAAACTGTTTCAGAAAGCATATTTCGAACTTGAGACGTATTGCACAGAAAGGAAACAACAACTCAATGCCGACACAAGAAACGGAACAGTAAACATTGCGGGTAATGAAGTATTGCGTGAAGCACGAGTAAAAGTAACAGGACTAGCAGACCTTTTCCGTCAAGAAAATGTTAAAACAAGAGATGAAGCTTATAGGCAGGCAGAAGTTTTGAGAGGTGAATTTGAAGACCAAGTTAGGCATATAAGACAACAAGAACAGAAAAGAAAAAGAGCAACACCATACCACCATAAAGCAGCAAAAACCATCCCCACAAGATCACACCCCGGAACAAGAACTGAACCAGTTGAATCAATAGAACAAAAACAAAGTCTTGAATCAAATATTAATGAACACGTAGAACAAGGAAAGAAAGCTGTTGGGATTGCCAAACGATTCGTTCCAAAAAGACTTACGTGGGATTCTCTTTTTATGTCTGTGTTTGGTAAACAGTTTGGTTCACCTACTTATATTCCAACAGAAGTTCTCTCCCATTTTGTTGACCCATTAATATATGCGCAATGGATGACAAAAGGGACAAATGCTGAAGATATAGATATAACAATAAATCTTGCAGGAAAGTTGATAGTGGATGGATTATCTACAGACCAGATGATTACGGCAGCAAGTTGTGCAATGGTAATATTAGAAGAAGCTACAGATTATTATTTGTGGGAAGATGCAAGTTTGCGCCAAATAAGCCCCCAATATTATTTTGATATGTTCGGACCAGTGTATCATACTCTTTTACCACATTGCAAAGCAGAAGACGTTATTCCTCAAGTAACCAAACTTGTTAATGTTGTTGAACTTCTTATTCCGTTCTATCAACGTAAACAAGATGAAGCAAAAAAACGCGGAGAGTTAATATCAGTAAGTCTTGAACAAAGAACATTAGAAGAAGCAATATCACTCGTTGAATCTACAGAAACATTCTTCGCACGAGTTGGTTATACGATCGATAGAGGAAAAATATTATCAACAGTATCTGATATTGCAATAACATTACGCGAGAAAGGGTTTCAACATGAACAATTCATGGGATTATGGAACGTTATAAAAACGATTCGACAGAATCATCCTTTACGATTAAATATGACGAGTGTCAATTACTGGCAAGCGTTTATGGAAATGATGGTTGAGACTATACTTCCTGAAAGTGTTCCTCACGCAATTGATTTTGTCAAAGCAGTATCTGATGGTGCGAAAACATACTTAAACGCAAATACTGAACCTGCACGTGAAGAATGGCGGCGAACGTTTGAAAAACATTTTGCATTTTTTGTTATGCACCCTCACAAGTTCAAAGTCGCAACAAATGCCCTCTATCCATTAAAATTAGATGAGAAAGGGAAACAGACGACATATCCCGGAATAATAGACGTTACTGTTGAAGCGGCAGCATACGCTGGAAAGCGAATCACTGAAGAAGCAAATGGAGATACAGAATTTGTTGGAGGATTTAAAGACCTTCTACGTGGATTTGTAAGAAGTTCATATTATCAATATAGACAGAAAAGAGTGTATGAACCGTTGACACAAACGCAACGAGACGTATACGAATTTTTAAAAACGGTTAAAATAGGAAGAAGTCAACCAAAAATTCCTGCGCAACGACTTGTTCCAGCAGATATTGATACCTTGTTAGAATTATATACTCGTTAATGTTAAATTATGGGGAAGGGAGAGCAAGTGGATTTCTAACCGCCTCTTCAAGTGTTTTAAAATCACTTTCCGCTGATTTTCTTATTGCAGAGGTTACATCTGTAGTTGGTAAACCCATTTGTATTAGGAGCGCTACTGCTCGTTGACCTAACAACGCATTTCTACTTGAAAGAGGAGCAGCGGTTACTGCAAGACGTTGATGTAATTGAACATCTTTAAGTTGTTCTTGCACAGCTGCAAGATCCTCTTTTTCCCGCTGAGCATACGAAACCATTGCCCCTTTATTCGCTGTATCATCTTCTTGCGTACCATACGCCTGTAATGCACGACGAGCGCGTTCAAAAACATTTTTGTCGCCACCCTCAATCCGAATAACAATGTCGCCAATCTC
Organism: Candidatus Woesearchaeota archaeon CG10_big_fil_rev_8_21_14_0_10_36_11; assembly: GCA_002762845.1. GTDB lineage: Archaea > Nanobdellota > Nanobdellia > Woesearchaeales > GW2011-AR9 > PCYB01. The sequence continues at coordinate 1,165 of PCYB01000052.1, read as the reverse complement.
ACCAATCATCTTTGTTGTTTCTCTATTTTCATCAAGAACAATTTTTGCAATTCTTCGTCTTGCTGATTCAAAATATCCATTATCATTAAGAATCTTAATAGCGTTTTCGCGTTGCCCTAATTCAATTCCAAACATTCTTGCTTCAGCTTCATCGAGGAATCTAAATGGAGATTTCTTGTGTGAAGGAAGATTTCGTTCACATAAATATAACAATCCACTTGCTTCGGGACTAAGTCTTACTGTTTTCCCAGAACCAATTGCAGCTAATGCATCAAATAATGCAACAACTTCTGGGAGATTGTCTTTATATTGTGGATCTAGTACAATTTCTCGACATGCTTTTTCAGCTCTGACCGTATCGGAACTTAGAAGTCTTCCAACTCTACCTTGTAAAGAAGACGCCAAACGAGACCTCCTAACGTGCTGATTGTTATGATGCCTATCTAAATAATGTGCAGTGCGTTCAAAATAAAATGTTTCACTTGCTTCTGCCCTTGTTATAAGTGCATTAGTCTCTTTACCAACAAGAGAGTACGAATCTAATACTCTTGGTAATACTTTCTCTACAACGCCTGCGTCATAACACGAATCTTCTTTTATTCGTTGTACAAATATTGCCATATCTTGTGGACGAAGTGCTTTCCCCGCATAGTCAAGAACTAATGCTAAATCAAGACCTATAACCTGATCTCTGTTTAAACCTGCAATAGTTTCTCTACCTAACCTTTCTTCACGATCTTTGTGGGGTTGATTTATGTAATGTAAAAAGAGAGCGGCGAACGGCGCGGCAGCACCTAAACGCCTATCAATAAAAATTCCGTCTGAACCAACATATCCAATATTATGCTCAGCATTGTTTTGACGTAACAAGGTCATAGGAGTAAGATGATATTCTATGGTTTCACCTGCTATCGTAATAGGAATTCTTGGTGCCATGGTGTACGGTTTATCTCCAGAGCCAGGTGAATTCAAATGAAGTTGTAATTCCATAAATCAAAAGAAATATGCTGTTTTTTATAAATTTTATTGTTATTTGTCATTATTAAGTGAGTGTCTCTCCCTGTAAAGAACGTCATGTGTTATCCTAAAATAATTTCCCTTCGATAGATTATTTCGTTTCATTTTATTAATTCTCCGCTTTCATTTTTCGAATGAAAGCTTGTTG
>PCYB01000072.1 GCA_002762845.1 Candidatus Woesearchaeota archaeon CG10_big_fil_rev_8_21_14_0_10_36_11 | reverse complement strand
ACTACTTCATAACAACAAATTTTATAAAGAAATTCAGCTCTGAAACTACGGAGAGGGGTCCAATACCATGAAATTAGTCCTAGCTGAACCACGATATTTTAAAGATAGTATCTCTATTATCTCTGAACTTGTAACGGAAGCGACGTTTAAAGTAGGGAAAAATGGCTTAAAACTTGTTGCTATGGATCCCGCAAATGTTGCTATGGTAAATTTTGAACTGTTCAGTAGTTGTTTTACAGAATATACTGTGCAAGAAGGAGAAGAAATTGCAATAAACTTGGCAAATCTGAAACAAATCTTACGAAGAGCAAAAAGTGATGATGTCCTTACTCTTGAAACAACAGAAGATAACAAATTAAAGATTCAGCTTAAGAGTAATACAACACGATCATTTTCTATTCCTACATTAGAGATAGAACATAAAGAACAACGAGTTCCAGATTTAACATTTCCTATTAATATACAAACAGATTCAGCAACACTTGCAGAAGCAATAGAAGATGTTAGTGTAGTTGCAGAGTCCGTTACATTTCTTGGGAAGAAAGATCAGCTTTCCGTAAAAGCGGAGGGTGATTTATCAAAAGCGTTCATTGAAATAAAATCAAATGAAAGAACTATTATTACAACAGAATCGGAAGACAATTCTAAAGCAAAATATTCGTTAGAGTACCTTAAGAAGATGATCTCAGGAGGGAAATTATCGGACAACGTTACAATATACTTTAATACGGATTATCCAATGAAATTGGAATACAAAGTTACTGACAGAGTGTTGCTTAGCTTTATTCTTGCCCCAAGAGTCGATAACGATTAAAATAGTATTTTGGAATTAATAAATATGGATACAACACAATTGTTAGGATGGATTGCGACGTTTTTATTTTCTGTAATGTTGATTCCCCAAATTATTAAAACTATAAAACTAAAAGACACAAAAGGGGTTAGTTTATTATTATTTATTTCGTACCTTGCCGCAAATATTATTGCATTGATTTATGCGTATATGATACACCAGCCACCATTAATATTTAAATATCTATTAGGGATAATAACTGCAGAGATATATATCATTATATTTTTAACATATTATAAAAGAAAAATATTTAAACCTAAAAACGTACATGCGTGCCATATTACAGAGAATGTGATTAGTAACGAGTAAGTGTTTATATTTTTCCATTAAACAAGCTTTTTTAGGTAATGTACTTTGGCTTTGTTCTTTGGATGGAGTATGCATTGTTACGAATAAACCTCTCAATTTAATATAATAGGCACTGATTCTATGACCACAATATATATATAAAAGGGGTTTTTGTATAGTACAAGGAGGTGGGTAACCATGACAGAAACTTATGAAACTCATGAACATACAAAAGAACCACATAAAGAAAATGCATCGAAAGGCCAATCTAAAGTGTATAAGACATTGCGACAATTAGTATTTGTAGCTCTTGTCCAAGTTATCCTTTTGGTAATAATTGCATTTCAGCTCAATAGTCTTGGCGGAATTTCAGCAGATGAGCTAGTCATCCCTGACGTGCCTGACACGCAACCAACTGCACCAATCGTTGATATGGACACACTTATCGATGACGATGCTGTATTGGGAAGTTCTAATGCTCCAATAACTATTGTTGAATTTAGTGACTATGAATGTCCGTTCTGTGCACGATTCTATGCACAAACATTACAGCAAATCGAAACGCAATACGTCGACACAGGAAAAGTAAAATTGATTTTTAGAGATTTCCCGTTAAGTTTCCATCAACAAGCTCAGAAAGCTGCAGAAGCTGCAGAGTGTGCTGGTGAACAAGGCAAGTACTACGAAATGCATAATGCGTTGTTTGAAAACGGTGTTGAGGGTGGCGTTACATCATTTAAGAAGTTTGCTTTGAATCTTGGTTTGAATACTGCCATGTTTAACACATGTTTAGATACGGGAGCAATGGCGTCTGAAATTCAGCAAGATTTCCTTGATGGACAACGTGCCGGTGTACAGGGAACTCCTGCATTTTTCATAAATGGAAACTTGGTAAGTGGTGCACAACCATTTTCAGTATTTGAACAGGTAATAGAAGCGGCATTACAATAAAACCAAATTTTTATTTTATTTTTTTAATTATACTGCTTTTATATTTATTTTCTTTATAGGGTTTCATTCTCACAATTTTAGGAAAGAGATTGCGTTCCATTAACATTTTGTGAAGAACTGTTTCTTTAATATCTTGATCGTACCCTAAACAGAGGAAGTCTGGTTTTTCATTTTCAATTACTTTAAGATGGTCTTTGGTATCTCCTAAAACAACTTTAGTAACACATGAAATTGCTTGTACCAATTCTACCCTTTCATTTTCTGAGAACAGTGTTTTTTTGTTAAGATGTTGTTTTGTTGCATCCCGCGCAATAACAACGATAAGCAGGTCTCCTAACATTTTTGCTTGCTGAAAATAATTAATATGACCTAAATGAAGTATGTCAAACGTTCCGAAACACATTACTGTTGTCATTGTAATCTTGCTTTCTTTATAACCATCCTTGCCGTATTCTTGCTCTCTTCTGTAATCTCAAAATCTTCAATTACAACTTCCTTTTCAAACAATGGACAATCAATAACAAGCGATTCAAACTCGCCGCCCTCGCCAGCGACATTTATCATAACTTTTTGTTTCAGCGTTTCTAAATCATCTTGTGTAATAACTCTGTTTAACCATGATTTGTCGAGACCCTCTGCAGCAATAGCAGTAAAGATTATTTTGAACTCATGATTTAACAATTCTTGCATTTCATCCTCCTGTTTTTTGTGCCATAAAGGATTAATACATTCCAATTTTAATGAATTACAAATTGTTTGTATTCTGCTACTTTGATACTCAGAAAAAAGGGCACCAGTAATAACACCTTCGAATTCAAATATACTTTTAGCAGCAATAATAAGCTCTTTCAAATCAACCAATTCTTCTTCTTTCTTTCCTTCAGTAGAACCGAGAATATGTGGTAAATTCATTGATTCTGCTTGTAGTTCAGTGATTTCGATAGCAGGCGTGTGAAACATGTACGAATCGGGATTTATTGAGTGTATTGTTATTAAACAAGTGATTTCATGGTCTTGTTTCTGTGCCCGGTACAGCGCGTACGTGCTATCTTTCCCACCCGTAAATAAGACTGCAAGTTTCATCTTCTTGTTTTTAAAGTATAATTTTATAAATTTATGGGAAATTAACGAGATATGCAAGAATTATGGGAAAAGAACGGGCTTATCAAGAAGCGTGAATGGGGAACCATTATCGACGATCTGAGAAAAGAAAAGTATACTGGTTCTAAAGAAGATGCAAAGAAAGAATTGAGAATATTGTTACTTTCCGCTGTCAGAAAAAGATTACCAATAGGTAAATTTGGCATATTCTTTTCAGGGGGTGTTGATAGTACATTTATTGCATCTGCCTGTACATTGTTAAAAGCTAATTTTGTGTGTTACACAGTAGGATTTCAAGACGGAACTAAGGAACCAGAAGATATTATTGAAGCTAAACGTGCTGCGAAAATGTTAGGGTTTGAATTACGATACAAAGTATTTGATGTTCAAGAAGCGAAAGAAATTATTACAAAAACAGTTTCTATGTTAAAAAATGTTGATAAAACGGATGTTGTGAATGTTGGTGTTGGTTCAGTCGTCGTTGCAGCAGCAATGCTTGGGATTGATCAGGGTACAAACTATTTTTTCAGTGGTCTTGGAAGTGAAGAGATATTTGCGGGGTATGAACGACACGAAAAGGCAAAGGACGTCTGTGAAGAATGTTGGTCTGGATTGAAGAATATGTGGTCGCGTGATTTGGTCCGAGATTGTACATTGGCAAAGAACTTGGATATTACTGTACGTACGCCGTTTTTGGATAAAGAACTTATTGAGTTTGCAATGACATTGCCGTCAGAGTGGAAATTGGTTGACGGAAAAAAGAAAGTTATTCTGAGAGAAGTTGCAGAAGAGTTCTTGGGCGAGTTTGCATGGCGCAAAAAGAAAGCCGCCCAGTATGGCAGTTGTTTCGATAAAGCTATTAGTAAATTAGCTCGGATGGAAGGGTTTAAACTAAAGAAAGATTGGTTGGATAGATTATGAGAATTAACTTTGGATGAAATAGGTTATACAAAATATCATTCGTTTACCTCAAATGTATCTCGAGCACATCTCCGTCCCGAAGAATGTGTTTAAGCATTTGTTTCTGACCTGAAAATTTGGCTGATGGTCCCCACACACGTGCAAACTTAAACTTTTTTGCAAAATCTTTATGGGTTTTATCACACACATCTTTAATGGTAGCGTTCCTAAAGATAATCATTGGTTCGTTCATATCAGCGTCTTTACGCGGTTCTTTCATATATATCCGAATGAAATCTAGTTTCTGGAAAATAATCTCTTTCAACAACTCAATGTTGATATCCTGCTCAGCAGATATTATAACGTCAGCATTAAGTTCTTTCTTCACTCTTGACACGGTAGACACTGAAACAAGATCGCTTTTTGTTATACAAACGACTGAAGGCAAATATTTACGATTTCCTTCAATACAATCAATGAGACTATCTATATCAATTGGACTACGAATAAGAATGTCTGCATTAACAACTTTAAACTCCCTCAAAACCTTTCTGATAGTATCGTCGTCAATATCTAATGGAACTGTTTTTCCAATCTGAATACCCCCCTGAGATTTCTTTTTAATAAATACTTCTGGCTTTTTTTTGTTTAATCGTATACGTGCTTCCCACACTTCTCGCAAAATTGCGGGGTAATGTTCGGGATGTGTTACGTCAACAACTACCAACACCATATCAGCATTTTGTATAACTGCAAGAACTTCTTTCCCACGACCTCGGCCAGACGCCGCGCCAGAAACAATACCTGGAACGTCCAAAATTTGAATCTTTGCTTGTTTATGATTCATCATTCCTGGAACGACTGACAAAGTTGTAAATTCGTACGCACCGACCTCCGAGTCAGCATTTGTTAATTTGTTCAACAACGTTGACTTCCCTGAAGACGGAAACCCTAATAACAAAACTGATGCATCACCCGATTTCCGAACAGAATAGCCATGTTCCGACCGTCCAGTTTTTTTCTGAACACGCGATTCCTGTTGTTGTTTAAGTTGTGCAATCTTTGCTTTAACAATACCTATGTGTCCCTGAGTTGCTTTGTTATACTTCGTCTTCCGTAGTTCATCTTCCAATTCTTTAATCTTCTTTGAATAATCAACCATTATTGTGTATTAACAAAATGGTGTTTTTAATGGTTTCCTTGTATCTTTCGGGCAGTGTAAAGTTATGAGCAATAGACATTTGGCATTAGCCAAAATCTCGCTTTGAGAAAAGC
>PCYB01000044.1 GCA_002762845.1 Candidatus Woesearchaeota archaeon CG10_big_fil_rev_8_21_14_0_10_36_11 | reverse complement strand
CTAGTGTTTGTTTGTTTCATGGTAGAACTTACAAACCTAGAACACTTATTTTTAATTAACTGTCAAACTTGGGTAACAAATCATAATGGGAATGGAACGATTAGTTCTACTATGCAAAATACGTTGGCGTATGTACAGGAAAATCCCGAAAAACGTCCGTTTGTACGTTTTAGAAATGGTCTTAATGTATTTTATAATCGTGAAGGACTTGTTGATGTTCAAGGAAAACAACTTTCAATGACTCATTGTATTCCTGAATCACATACTTTAACAATTGATGTTGAAGGGAATGTCGTCCTTTGCTCTAACGATTATTTAGGTAGGCACAAGTTTGGTAATGTTACAGCAAAGGGGCTTATGGATATTTGGAACGATAAGGATTTCAAAAGAATTCGTTGGCATAAAAAGAGGGGTCGTTTTGATCTCGACATTTGTAAGGCATGTATAGAGTAAATGTTAGAAACACCAGACGATATCTTGCGAACAATGGAAGTTTTACAGCTCTAAAAGCGAACCAATTGGATTTTCTAAGCTAAACTCCCGGCGTTATCGCATACCTCTGGCTTACATATAGAATTATTTATATTTATATAATGGTTTCTTACCACTTATGTAAGATGAAAAAGATAATGTGCACCGGCCGGGACTTTCGTTGATTGCTCATTTCGAACCCGGATCACAGGCTCACATCAAAGTGAGTAGCTGACTACAGACCTTATGGAAGGCCCGGATACTAGCCATTATACTACCGGTGCTTTACTAATGATATTTCCAGTTCCCTTTATAAAATTTCCCACATTGAAATATACCTTATCGTCAAGAAACAAAATATTTTTAAACAGTACCATTATTAACTGTCTATGTCAGAAATAACAAATCAACCCTGCCCGTTCTGTGGCGAAAAGAAATGTACTCTTAAAGAAGAAGAAATTGAAATTCCGTACTTTGGAAGGGTCTTTGTCTTTTCCATGGACTGTTCTGCATGCCATACAAGAAAGTCTGATGTTGAACCTGCGGAACAAAAAGAACCGTGCAGATATACGTTAGAAGTATCTTCTGAAGATGATTTGAACATTAAAATTGTAAAGTCTGGAGAGGCAACAGTAAAGATTCCGCATGTTATTACGGTCGAGTCTGGTCCTGCATCAGAAGGATACGTTACAAATGTTGAAGGGCTTCTTGAAAGGATAAAAAAACAAATTCAATCAGCCGCTGAATCTGAAGATGAACCTACTGCAAAGAAAAAAGCAAAAAATCTTCTTAAGAAATTGGGTAAAGTTCTTGTTGGGAGAGAAAAACTAAAAATTATCATTGAAGATACTTCTGGTCATTCAGCTATAATCTCAGATAAAGCGCAGCGTAGCAAGCTTTAGAAAAATTATGAAATAATTTTGTGTAAAGCACAGACAAGTAAACTTTAATCTTTTTCTTTAAACGCTTGACCAAGGTCAATCATATATTTTCCTTCTTCTAACTTAATAATCAAAGGATCTTTTTTGAACATGTGAACCAGGTCAAGTTCATACTTTCCCGGCTTGAGAATACGGATAGATTCCAGGTCTAACACGACTGGCCTGTTAAGATCTTCATCTTTTATGTGAAGAATTTCCTGAACGTCCTTTTGAATATGTTCTTTTTCTTCAAGACTTAAGTTACTTATTAATTCCTTTCCCTCTTCAATATTTTTTTTCTTAATGTAAAAAAATAGTCGAGCGCCACAACTACATCCTTTAAGAATTTCCTTTGCCCCATCCTCAAAGAGGGTATTACACCGAACGCATTGATGTGGCATTGTTTATCGCTTTTTTTTTGGTTTTGCCCTGTACCGTTTCGTACTCTCTTTTGTAAAGAGTTCGATCTTATCGGGGTTTTTTTCAATCTTGTTTACAATTGATGCGGGACCAATGATTGTCATTCCCTGCCTGTCACCTAAAAGAATGTTTGCAAATGTTCCCTTAACACGCTGTTTTAAATCTTGTTTATTTTTATCAGGATAAATTACGCTCAGTTCTACTCCTTTAAATTTTGGGCCTATTTCTTCCATCGTAATCTCTATAAGATCTGCTTCTTCTTCTCGTCTAAGCCGCCCTTCCATGATAACTATCTTATCTTCTTTGACAATGTTAAGAAGCTTATTAATCCGTTTTGCGGACGATAAACCATCAATGTCATGGAATGGAACAAATTGAAACGTAACCATTAATATACCTCTTTTCTACTTTTAGTAATTTTTATTTCTATTTAAATGTTTATTTTTTTTACTTTGCAAGTTTAAATAACTGTTCATAAAAGTCCTCAACGTTCTTCCCATACTTTGCAGAAATACCAACTACTTCATATTGTGGAAATGCCGCTTTTATGACGTCCATGTTAGATTTTTTCAAATCCATTTTGTTCGCCGCTATCAACACCGGGATGTTTCGTGCTTGAAGATTACCTATAATTGTGATGTTCACCTGACTGTACGGATCTTTTGTTGAATCCAATACAACTACGACAGAATCCATATTATCTAACCACTTAATTGCGTCAATGACGCCCTTCGTTGCTTCTTTTGCTCGTGTTTTAGCAGCATTTTTGTTCATTCCTTTCTTTAAAAAATCTTCATAATCAATTTTTGTTGCTATACCTGGGGTATCAACGAGCGAAAATGTTAATTCTTTTCCTTTTTTGTTCTTGATAGATACTTGCTCTTTGATATTTATTTCTCGTGTTTCATGGGCAACGTGAGACACAGTAGACATATCCTCTCCCAACCAATCTTGACATATCCTGTTTGCTAACGTACTCTTACCACCGTTTGGAGGACCATAAAGACCGAGTTTCACATGACTTTTCCGTGCAAACGGATTAAATTTGAACCTACTCAGAATATTTCTGAAAAATGATTTTACCATCCCTTTTTGTACCCCTCTATGTACTTGAAGAGTTTTCTTGTTGTTCTTAAAGTTTTTGGTACTCAAAGGAGTATATTCGCCTAATCTTTTTGAGTGATGGTATTATTCTTTACTTAGAGGTAAGATAACAACGGGATGTGGTTTTGTAACTGAAAGACGAGATCCGGCATCTTTTCTTAATTGGTCTATCTCTCGTTCCATATTGTCAACATTCCTCTCAATTTCTGGTAATTGTGGGCGAACATCATACTGTTTCAATGCTTGAAATATGTCTCTTGGAAGATAATAATGGAATGGAAGATAATAATGGAATGGAAAATATCCATTTGTTGTTACAACTTCGTACAAAGAACCAATAGTTTTTTCTTGTAAACCCTGTTGATATGTTCTAAATCCGACTATTGTTTGGGGAGGTGCACGAACAACAAAGTCTGGCGTTATTTTCAATTCAACGTCCGGAATATCAACAAAACTGACACCACCAAAGTCAACATATAATACCCCTAGAGAAATTTCTTGTATCTCTCTTACATCTTTAAGATATTCTGCAACATTTATCCGTCTAGAAGTAGATGGCCATACAAATGGAACAATTTTTAACGCTTCAACACATGCTCCGATATCATTTCGAGATCGTGCATAGATTGATCCCATTGGCACCAGATTAATTTCAAGTCTAAATAATGTCATGATCTTTTAAGATTTTGCTACTTTATAAGTATTTTGTGTTTCATTACTTGGCAATAACAATTATGCTTTGTGAGCGTATTATTCTATTTTACTACATACCCCTAAAACAGAATAATTTATAAGGATAGAATGACTCATTCCCTCGTAAAAAGATGGCAGAAAGGGTATTAATTGTTGATCATTTGAAATTCAGCTATGAAGGGCTGTTTAACGCGTCTGAGCTGTTCGCACTTATCTCAGGCTGGTTTTTTGAAAAAAGCTGGGACTGGTACGAAAAAATTAATGATGAAATTATAACGCCGAGAGGAAAACAGATTCATATTGTCCTTGAACCATGGAAATCAACAAGTGACTACCATAAACTTCAAATGAGAATAAAACTTAACATGATTGATGTTAAAGAAGTTGAAGTTGAAAAAGATGGTGAAAAGATACGACTTAACCATGGTGTTGTAAGGATATTCTTTGACGGGTATGTTCTGAGTGACAGGCTTGGTATATGGACAAGTAAACCTTTTTATTGGTTCCTCAGTATCATTTTTGAGAAATATTTTTTTAAACGACATTTCAGAAAGTTAGAAACATGGATAGAAAGTGATGTTGATGATCTTTACAATAAAATTAAAAGTTATCTTAATGTGTTCAAATACACATACCAACAATAAAAATGCAAAATCAATACGAAAAGAATCTGATTATTAACAATCGGGAACTGGTGTACAAAGGCATTTTTCGTGCAGACGAACTTTTTAGTACGATTAACCGAGCACTAGACGCGCGAGGATATACTAAACGAGAAAAGAAAACAGAAGAAACGGTAACAGAAACAGGGAAAAGAACGTATGTTGAACTGCGACCGTTTAAAGTAAAAACGAATTACGCTGAACTTTTGATAAAGATTAAAATTACGTTAGATAATATCAAAGAAACTGTGGAAGAGTTCAACGGCGAGAAACGAAAATTTCAAAACGGCGACGTGCAAATGTACATCGATGCGTGGGTGTTAACTGATTATCAGTCTCGATGGGGAATGAAACCGTTTGTGTGGTTTGTAAAAAGTGTCATTAACAAATTTGTGTATCGGTGGTCGCAGGAAGCAGGATTTCCCTCAGAACTGTCAGACGATACTGCGTACATTTATGCTCAGGTAAAGAAAATTCTTAATTCGTACAAGTTTGATGTTGGGAAAGTTATCCGTGAAGAAGATATCAGAAAAGAGATTGCAGAAGACATAGAGAAAAATATTACTTTAGGTACGGGATTAGATAAAAAAGAATAAAATTATCCTTGTCGTCCAAGGATTGCGTCTTCAATTTTTTTAAAGGTTATATCAGCATATCCAGTAGCCCTAAGTAAATCTAAATGGTATGCAGACACCAATCTGTCTTTTTCTGCAGTATCAATAACTTGTTCTTTTATACCTGCGTACGTGCTTTTCAAATGTTGTCTTAGAGCATCCAATTCGTGATTTGCAACAATATCACTTGCTGCCATTCCTAACAATCTTTTTGCTAACTCACCTTGAGAATGTTGAGCATATCCTGTAAGTTTTTGTGTTAGTTCCGCTTCACCAACAGATGACTTTACTGCATCAGCATGAGGAAAAAGTAAGTTGCGTAAAAGTGAATTTGTATAAAAGTTTCTTCCTGCTGCATCTTGGTTAATAACATCATGAAGTGGATGCAAATCATTATCTGCAGAATATGCTTCATCTACAATGGTTTTAAGACTGTCCTGTAAACCACCATTTCCTGGAACTTGAGAATAATCCGGAATTTCTCCAGGATTTTGCACTGTAGCTTCTCGTACTTTTTCATGAATTAGTCAACGACATAAATATCCTATAAAATTTTGCATAAAAATATGTTCTTTCCAAAATCCCTCCAAAGCCTCTTTCATTAAGTCA
>PCYB01000022.1 GCA_002762845.1 Candidatus Woesearchaeota archaeon CG10_big_fil_rev_8_21_14_0_10_36_11 | reverse complement strand
CCTGCTAGTGTTGCTCATGGTGACGTAAGTGCATATCCAGCATGTACAATAACATGTGATACTAACTATCATCTTGAAGGGAACGTTTGTGTCGCAAATCAAGTTGTTGTATCTGGTTGTACCGATTCAGCTGCGTTAAATTACAATCCTGTTGCAACAGTTGATAATGCTAGTTGTGAATACGAACCTGTTGTTGTATCTGGTTGTATGGACGTAGAAGCATCAAATTACAATGCAAATGCAAATACTGAAGATGGAAGTTGTACATACCCAACTCTACGAGAAAACTTCTTTATCTCTCATGCCCACCTTTCACAAGAAATAGCAATGCCTGGCGATACAATTTTGTTCAGTATCGGTGTTGCAAATAATGGTGATACTGAGTTTGATGATTTGAGGGTTAAAGTTGTTTCGTACGACCTTAATGTTATGGTGTCCTCAGGAAATTTCGATTTAGACAACGATGAAAGAACGTCTGAGATCGTTCCGTTCCAGGTACCTTACGACGCATGGCCAGGTCAGTATGTTGTTAAGATTACTGCCGGTAATGACTATGTACGAGAAACAACCTATAGATTACTAACTATAGTCTAGAAAGACTATCTAAGAGTAGTTGTTTGATGTACCTACTCAACAATACTAAATGTTGCGAAACATTTATATATGGTGGATGGTTTTGAAGGGTAAAATCATAACAAAATGTTCAAAAAAATTAAAACAATTTGGAGGAAGATAAAATGAGAAAAGGGATACTTTTGATGGCGTTGTTCGTCATGAGTCTTTTAAGTGTAGCAATGGTTAGCGCAGATACGCTAGACAATGGTATGCTAGAAATAACAAAAGTGGGAGTAGATGATCAAGACGTATCAGAACTTTATACTCGAGCACAACTTGACGTTTTGGACGTCAATGACTTGAGTGGAGTTTCTGTTGAAGAAGGTCAAACAATTCAGGTTGATGTTGAATTGACAGCCTTTGCTGACCTTAAAGATGTAGAAGTAGAAGTTGAACTTCGTGGATACGAATACAGCGACTATGAAGATCTTTCTGCTAGAACACATATGTTTAACATTGATGTTCCTGGCGTTGGCGAAACAGTAAAAAGAAAGTCGTTAAGTATTGACTTGCCTACAAAATTAGACAAAGATAGATACTTACTTCGATTAACTGTTGATAATAAAGATAGTGCAGAACTCGTTCGATATGTTGTATTACAAGTTGAACCTGCACGACACGGTGTTGACATTGCAGACGTAACGTTTTCACCTGGAAGCAGCGTTAAAGCTGGTCGATCTTTACTAACGACTGTTCTTTTACGAAACTACGGCGATAAGGATGAAAAAGACGTTAAAGTAACTGTTGCTATTCCTGCATTAGGAGTAAGTGCATCAGAATTTGTTGATCTTGTTGAGATGGACGATGTAGATGGACTAAACAACATTGATTACGAAGACGTTCCTGAAATGTTTCTTCCATTACCTCCAACTGCTGAAGCTGGAGAGTATGACGTTGTTGTAAAAGTACAATATGACGATTTACGGGAAACAGTAAGTGAAACACATACAATCTCAGTTGTTGCAAACGAAATGTTCCAAGAAACATCTAATAAGTTAGTGTTAGCTATTGGTCCTGAAAGTCAAACTGTTGCAGCTGGTAAAACAGCTATGTACGGTGTTGCATTAACAAACGCAGGTAGAACATCAAAAGCATACACTGTTGATGTTGTTGCTGGTGATTGGGCAACTGCTACCGTGAGTGATAGCTTAGTTGTTCTTGAACCTGGTAAGAACAAAGTTGTTTATGTTGACCTTGCTGTTGCAGCAGACGCACCTCTAGGAGAACATATGGCTTCAGTATCAGTTCGATCTGGAAGCGATGTTCTTGAAACCGTTGCATTACGTGCAAATGTTGTTGTTGGCCAACCAGTTGATGACGGCGTGAGCTTACGAAACGGTCTTGAGATAGCGTTAATCGTTTTAGTGGTCTTGCTTGTGATTATCGGTTTGATAATCGGATTCAGTAGACTTAAAAAAGACGACAACGAAGAAGAACAAACGTACTACTAATTGTAGTATGCCGTTTTATCTTCCTCGAAATTTTTTTCTATTTCTTTTTTTTCTTACTTTTGTTTAACAAGATTTTTATACAAATGAGGAAGAAGCTTTATCATGGAAATTGTTATTGTAGGTGCGGGACCTATCGGATGTTATGCTGGATATCTGCTTGCACAATCGGGCCATACTGTGTCCATCTATGATAAAAAAAAAGAGATTGGATTACCTATTCAATGTACAGGTATCCTTACGTCTGACTTTGATAAGTTTTCTATTTCCCTTGATTCTTGTCTTGTAAATACTATTCGCAGAATTGAAACCTTTTCCCCGGATAATATCAAAATAGGAATACAACAGAAAGATTACATCGTCTGTCGAAAAAAGTTCGATACCTTAATTGCTGATACAGCAGCTCGTGCAGGGGCAAAGATATTTCTTAATCATTCATTTATTCGCAAAGATGGCAATTCTTTAGTGATAGTCAACCATAAAAATAATAATGCTGAGAAGAAAGTTCATGGTGATATTATTATAGCTGCTGACGGCCCTCTTTCTCCTGTTGGGAAAGCGTACGGTTTATTTCATTCTTCACGAAAGTATTATTATGGTATTCAAGCAATTGTTGAAGGAGAATTTGACAAAAGCGTTACGAAAACATATTTTGGTAAGAATACATGCCCTGGTTTTTTTGCGTGGGTTGTTCCAGAATCAAGTACAAAAGCAAGGGTGGGGTTGTATACAACACAAAACCCAAAACAACATTTTGACACATTCATGTCAAAAAATGGATTTAAAGCGCAAGAGATTCAAGCTGGTACAATTCCAATATTCAACCTTCATCAGAGATTAAAGAAAGATAATTGTTACGTGGTGGGAGATGCGTCAGGATATGTGAAAGCGACGACGGGAGGTGGTATTGTTCCTGGTATGAAACAGGTTCAGATATTGGTAGATTGTATCAACAACAACAAAATTTTTGAGAAAGAGATTCTGCCGTTACGTAAAAGAATGAAACTTCACTTACAGATAAGTAACATAATGAAGAATTTTTCAGATAAAGATTGGAACAGATTATTTTGTTATGTTAGTCAGCCAAAAGTGAAAAAAGTATTTGAAAAATATTCAAGAGATAATCCTATTCCGTTGGTTATAAATTCGTTATTGAAAGAGCCGCGATTGTTGTATTTTGTAAAATATTTGTTTTGAATATTAACACGCAATTATCCAATTAAGAATTTTCATGATTGGTCCGGGAGTGCAATGACAATAAGGATGAAGGATATATGTTGTGTCATATACTGTCATGTTAAATTCATGTACCAAAATTTCATTTTCGGGAGAGATTTTGTTATATGGTGGTCTGAATAGTGTTGGTTTGTATCCAAAACATTGTTCAAAAATATCTATTGCTTCTGTTAGCTGTTTTGTTTGTATTGGTTTTAGAAATTCGTGGTATTCATGAGTAATCCCATGTAATCCAAGTGTTTTGTTTAGACTGAGAATTTGTACACACCACTCTGGATAGTCAGTTAACGGTTTATTATTGAAAAAAGGCATCACATAAAGAACGTCCGATTTTCTGGTTATTGCATCACATGACTTCTCTGGATGAAAGTCGTCAGTAATTAATGGGCTCCGACTTACATAAAAGAAAGTACTATACCCCAGAAGAAGTGCAATTACAATGATAAATGTCCATCGTACTTTCATAGAAATTTCCTCAGTACGTCACTATATTCTTTGTTCAAGCCACCTAATCGGAAAATAACAACTTCATGTATTCCTATCTTTTTCATATTCTGAAGATCCTTCTCAAGTTTTCTTGGGGACAATATTGGTTCTTCTCCCAAGATACCTGTGGCAATTGTTCCAAGACCAATATGAAGCATTTCTCCATACGTTTGGTGTAAACGCTGGATATTCCTCAGAAGGTGGTGTGACAACGATTTATGCATGGAAGTATAGTACATTATGATCTTCTTGTTTTTATATTTTTGTGGAGAAAAAGAAACTCCCATTATCTTTAACAAGAACTCTGAAACCGTATTCCTAATGGCGTATTCACTCGTGTAAATGTATTTTCCATTTTGTTGAAAGAATTTTTTAATTAAGAACATATTTCTGAAATATCTGCCACAGCGAAGGAAAAACCAAGGGTGACGGAACGGAAATTCTGCGTCCCACATAATTTTATTTTTATTTTTGTGCGATTTAATTTCTGCAATAACTCTTTTTATAGCATTTGTTGAACTGAACGGACTTAACCAATATCCCTCGCTCTTTTCAAGAACTGGCCAATATCCATATGTTACATTCTTTTTTTTGTGCTTGGATATTATACTTTCAAATTCTTGAATGCTTTTTGCTGCGATATATATTGTTGTCGGCCACGTAACAAAACATACTTTAGCCATGTTTTGGTTTGTAGGAAATTCTTCAAAAAAGCTGATGTGCATATCTGTAGAATATTAACGTACTTAATATGTTTTTCGAGAGATGACATAAAAAATAAAAATAATAAAAAAAAGCAATTGGTTTATTCTCGTGCTAAACTCATAATCGCTCTAAGACCAACAATAATTACTGATGGTACAATAAATGCCATTATGCTTGCAAAGATACTTTCTAAGTATGGACCAACGATTTGTACTGATCCAAGAATACCTTTACTCAAACTAGCAACGATAACAAGTGCTGTTACAAACAAAATGTAGTCTTTTCGTTCTTCATGGGTTATGTTAAAAAATCCTACAACAATTCCAGCAACAATAAGAATACTTGTCAGTACTGCGACAGAACTAGCAGACAATGATGTTGAAATCAATCCAAGAATTAACGCGATAACAACACCTATCGTAAATGCGTACGCAATTACTCTGTTTGTAAGTTTACTCACAACTTTCCTTGCCATTATACTATTACCTCCTTTTTTTAAATAAATAACTTTATTCAATCTCACTTAACAGAAATTCATTTTTAAATATTTGTTATCATTCAAAAGTGGAAATAACCATTTATTCCATAATTCCGTACCACTTATACAGAACACGATCAATTGCTTTTACTAACTCATACTCACTTCCTGTAACTTTCATACATGTGCCGGACAGTTCAACCTTTGCGTCTTCGCCAATGACAAGTTCAAGCACAGGTTTTCCCTGAGTGTCAGCACAACTTACTATTGGTCGATCTTCACATGCTGGATTATCTTTAATACAAGAACCAATAGGATACCTATTAATGCCTTTTGCCATGTTAAAACTTAATTCTGAGAGTGCAAGCGTATAATATTGGTTTTGTACATCGGGATCAATTGCAATGTACACATTCATTCCCGTGTTAAACGCAGGATCAAGTTTTCCATAGATTGGTATTGATTCAACTTCTTTTGGTCCGAAATGTAACGGAATTCGTATGATCTTGCCAAATACTTTGACATCTGTCCACCATAATCCATCAGCGTTGACAAAACTAAAACCATTATACAAATATCCCTCCTCTTCATTTAAATTGTTGTTAAGATTATCCTCATGAAGACCATCTATACTAACAACAGTTGATCCAGTCATATCTCCATAGAACAGAAAAGAAACGAACATAATTACAAACAAACCAACGAGTATAGCAGTTACCAAAATGATTTTTTTACCTTCTGGTTCTTGTCCACTTTCAGATTGTATCGGAGTAATATCAATATCATTCATAGTGAGATGTTTATTGCTTACATATTTAAGAATGTTTCTGTTTTTTTTGTTTTGTCTAAAAGAAAAATAAGCCTCCGGTGGGAATTGAACCCACGACCTGCGCTTCGCTCGAATAAACATGTACGAGAGCGCCGCTATTTCGCGCTACGCGTAAACCCTTTGCTCACACAAAGTACCGCTAAGCCACGGAGGCATTATTTAATGGCTTTCAATAATTCTTCTTTACTTGTATGCTTCTTTTGACATTCAAAACAGATGTGGTACTGTTTTCCAGATCCTTCTTTCTTGACAACTGTCCCCTTAACCTTGTTCAAGAACAGTTCCATAAGCTTGTTCCCACAAATAGTACACTTTGCCATTTTTGGTTTTGACATTCTACTCTTTTTAAAGTTTTACCCAAAATAATATAAAAAACAAGCATAACTTCACCTTTCTATGAAAAAACGTATCGCAGTAATTGACCGGGAAAAATGTCACCCAGTTGAATGTGGAAATTATCTTTGTGCTACATTGTGTCCTGTAAACAGGTTAGGGGCAGAATGCATCCATCCGGGAGAAGATGATACGAAAGCAAGGATAGATGAAATGCTTTGTACGGGCTGTTCAATATGTCCTAAACGGTGTCCATTTGGTGCAATTACAATAATTAACCTTCCCGAGACTCTCAAAAAACCGCCAGTTCATCGGTACGGCGAAAATATGTTTGAATTATATTCCCTTCCAACACCGTTGTTTGGGAAAGTAACAGGAATTGTGGGAAAAAATGGGTTAGGAAAATCAACTGCATTAAAAATTATTGCAGACGTGTTACAACCAAACCTTGGAAGGTTAAATGAAGAAATATCTTTCAAAGATGTCATTCAATACTTTAAAGGAACCGAAACACAAAAATTTATGGAAAAAGTTCACAATCATGAAATCTCATTTTCCTATAAACCACAACAAGTAGATTTAATTCCTAAACAGTTTAAAGGAACTGTACACCAGTTGTTACAGGGAGTTGATACACATAAAAAAATTGAAGAAATTGCTGAACAATTACATCTTCACGATTTTCTTGATACTGACATCTCAAAAATATCTGGCGGTGAATTACAGCGAGTAGCGATGGCTGCAGCAGTTCTTAAAAATGCTAATTTATACCTTTTTGACGAACCAACATCGTATTTGGACATCAAACAACGAGTTGCCATCTCAAAATTTATACAATCTCTTGCCTCACCAAATACTGCGCTGTTGGTTATAGAACACGACCTTGTTATCCTTGATCATATGACTGACTTGGTAAATATCATGTATGGGTTTGAGGGGGTGTATGGTATCGTATCGGGTGTAAAGACAACACGAGAAGGAATAAATACGTTCCTTGAAGGATATTTAAAAGAAGAAAATATCCGTTTTAGAGATCATGCAATCACGTTTGAAAAGAGTGACGACCGTAGTGGCGGTACATTAACAAAACTCGTTACATGGAGCAATATTCATAAAAAGCTGGGAAATTTTTTGTTACGTGCAGAATCCGGAACGTTACATAAAAATGAAATTATTGGCATCCTTGGCGAGAATGGTATTGGAAAAACATCTTTTGTTAAAATTTTGGCAGGAGTTTTAAAGCCTGATACCGGAGAACTTGACACAAAAATTCGTGTTGCATATAAACCACAGTATCTTGATACGAATTCCGATACAACCGTGCTTGAATTTTTACAGGAAGCAGTTGCACATTATACTAACCAACTCATAAACCCGCTTAATATAGAAAAGTTTTTTGGTCAGAAATTGTCTGAACTATCCGGTGGCCAACTGCAACGGGTTGCCATTGCTCATTGTTTATCACAAAATGCAGAATTGTTTTTGTTAGACGAACCGTCTGCGTACTTAGACGTTGAACAACGATTATTAATATCTAAAGTTATTAAAAACATTGCTGAAGAAAGAGATGTTACAATACTCGTTGTTGATCACGACTTAATGTTTTTAGATTATTTATCAGACAGATTAATTGTCTTTTCTGGTACACCTGCGAAAGAAGGTATCCTTAAAGGGCCGTTTGCAATGAAAGAAGGAATGAACCTGTTCTTACAAGAATTAGGAATTACACTTCGTCGTGACGTGTCCAGTAAACGACCACGGATAAATAAAGTTGGGTCTGTGAAAGATAGGGAACAGCGTGAAGATAACAAATGGTATTGTGGTTAAGAAATAAAAATTAAAAAAAAAAATAAAAAACTAATGAACAATTATTCTTCCCTGCATGCTTGGATGAAACTGGCACACATACGAAAATTCTCCTGCTTCTGTAAATGTATATGTTGTCGTTGCTCCAGGCGGAAGTTGTCTGTCAACATCAATACTTTCAAATGTTACTGTATGACTTATACCTTCTTCTCTTCCCAATGCATCTCTGTCCTGTTCATCATCAGTTTCTTCGGTGTATGAACTGTAATCTTTGTTTATCCATTCAACAGTATCACCAACAGAAATTTCAAGGTCAGCAGGCATAAACTCAATGTTTTCAAGTACAACTTGGTATGTCATTCCTGACTGAACAACAGCACTTTCTGTTTCTTCAGTAACTGTTTCAAGAACCTGTACATCTTCTTGTGGTGCTGGTGTACATGCAACTAACCCCAACACAATGATAAGAGACAACAGTCCAAATACTATTTTATTCATTTTTAATCCCCCAAACAACCATCACCCATTATAAAAAAATAAAATTTAAAAAAAATCAAATGTGAATTTTTTTTGCAAAACTGCCAATCAGAGGAATCTCTTTTTCTTCTCCTGACAGGGAATACACAATGCCGATAATCCAGAGAATTAACAATCCTATCCCGAGTATAAACATGATAAGCCATCCTAAGAACGGAATAAACATCAAGACCATATTTGCAACAGCTACAATGACATATACTATGAATAATACAAGTCCTTGTTTCGCGTAAAACATTGCATATTTATTATCCTTCTTTGTTAACAGTACAATAAGGAACCCAATTATAGTTAAAAAGATTCCCAAAAATGCGAACACTTTTCCTTCTTCAACGTCTTTATTCTTCATGGTAAAAACACCCCCTATTAGTTACTCTATGTTTCTCTTTTCCTTTTTAAGTCTTTTGTATTTTTCTCCATTCATTTCTGTAATATTTCATAAAAATAACGAGAGAAACAATGATCATGATGGCACTAAACCATTGACCCAAGCTTAACCCTACATACAAAATATCTTCTCGGTAGAAATCGACAATAAACCGTCCAAGCCCTTCAAAAAACACAAAATTCCAGAAAATAAAGCCCGGCTTAAATTCCTGCCGAAATGTTAACAGTACGAGCCAGCCGAACACAACAAATCGTTTTGCTGCTGCGTAGAGCGTACTTGGATGCCTACATAACGAATCATATTGGGGAAACACAACACACCATTTACCAGGCCATACTCGGCCGATAAGTTCACCATTGACAAAATTTGCTATTCTTCCTAATGCTAATACGAAAATTGCAGGAACGCTTAGAATGTCTGCCATTGTCCAAAAATTAAGTTTATTCTTTTTACAATACCACCATCCTGCAACTACGATACCTACAAAACCGCCATGGAACGACATACCGCCTTCCCAAATCTTGAGTAAATTCCATGGTTTGAGAAGATACATTTCCGGCTGCCAGAATATCATAAATACGCGTGCACCAACGAGAACGCCGACCATACAATAAAATACAAAATCCCATATTTGTTCTTTATGAATGTCCGGTTTTCCTTTTTTCTGGAGATACAACATCCACCATAATGACATGAAGAAGCCGAGAACGTATACTATACCATACCACCGTATTTCTAAAGGGCCGAGATTGAGCAAGACTGGATTAAGGTTGTTGATGTACATTGAATCTTCTTTAGATTTTACTTTGTTTTATTAAGCTTTTCTGCGTATGTGTTCCACTACCGTAAACTTTATATACTCACCTTCCTCTCTCATGCTCAGTCATATTTAAAAGAAACATGAGGGTGAATCATAATGGTCGAAAAAGATAAAGTCTATTCTAAAGAACTCTTGGGAAAAACAATAGTCTCAAAGTCAGGTAAAAAGTTTGGTGACGTTGGCGACTTAATATTTGAAGCTAGTTCAGGAGAACTTATTCATCTAGTCCTTCGCAATCCTACGTCCTATACGGATAGGATGGAACTTGAAAAAACGAAAGACTCTCAGATTTTAATACCATTCTCTGCAGTTATTGCAACAGGCGATTTCATTGTTGTTGCTGAAGAAGATATTATTTAATTTTAACTTTATTTTGCTTATTTCAATTTAGTCTCTTGATGATTTCTTTATGGTTTATAATGTTCTTCTGTAGCATAACTTAACACTTCTGCATCAGCCATGGTACCTACTCCTTGTTCTATTCTAATTGCCGCAACAGAAGCTGCTCTTTCTCTTAAGATTTCATTATGTTCTTTAACGGTATAAACACCAACAATTCGTAAACTTGCTCTTACTTCACGAGCTCTATCAGATTTCCTCGTTATTTCTGTTTTGTCAATCACTGGCAGATCTTCAATTCCTATTTTCTTCACCACCAAACTCTTCATCAATCTTTTGCACGTAATCACGTACTCTACTCAATACCGATTGTATCAAGAAATTATGCACTTTTTCTTCAAATATTTCTGAAATAGTATTCCACTCAGTAATTCTGTATAAGTTAGCATTAGTTTCAATCAAATGTAAATCTTTTAACCGTTTTAATTGCCGCCGGATATTAGATGATGCAATTCCAAGCATTGGTAAGCTATTCTTTTTTCTGTATTCCATGACATGGTTTTTAATCTCTTCTGAATGTAACTCTTCCCGCCGTTGTTTTGCTTTTAAAAGCGTTTGCAGTACATCAACAACAACGTCACGCGAATCTCCTGGTTGTAATAGTCCAACAGACAAGCAGAATTTTCGTACCAAATCTCTCTCGCCCATTATTGGTTTTTCGTACCGTCGTAACGTAATCTCCGCCAACGGCGTATCCCGACTGATTTTTCCCATTGTCTAAAGCCACCTCTTATTTATGTAAATACCACAGTATAATTTTATTTTTTTCTTTTGTGTCAACACGTGCAAAATATCGTCTTTCCAACTGGACAATATCCCCACTATTCAGTTGTTTCATTGTTTTTTCTCCTATACCTCTGACAAACTTTCCGTCTTCCAACAGAACGTCAACATCAATTTCTTCTCCAACAGGAACCCAATGAATAATCATCCCTTTATTTTTTGCACTTTTAAAATCATCATATGGTTCAGAGACAAACACAAACTTTTTCTTTACAATTTCAAAGTTGCAATAGTCCATGAACCTATGCACTTTTCCTTCACCCAATTTTGTATAATCATTTTTTGAAATGTGAATTTCTTTTTCCACTTTTAACTTTCGTTTCCCTCTTTTTGGAAAGTCTGGATGGAAATCTAACTCAACTGTCCTTACAGGCGCATCTTTAAGACTGATTTCTACAGGATTATCAACAAAAAAGTACCTGTTTGCTTTAGACTCAACTATTTCTTTATTGAACGCATTCACGTTTTTCCAGAACTCTTCAATTGGAACGGTTTTGTCGTTCAAACTTAAACCAATCTCTAACGCATATCGCCTGAATGCGCCAGCTTGGTACCCCCTCCTTCGTAATGCAAGTAAGAAAGGAATTCTAATGTCGTCCCAGCCAGTATATTTCTTTTGTTCAATTGCTAACCGCGTTTTTGACGCACTAACTCGAAATCCTTCAAAATTAATCCTCCCCCAATGTTTATATTCCGGTGGTTGCCATCCTAAATAATTCATTATGATAGCTTCTTTCTTTGCATTGTCTGCATGTTCCTTACCATTAAGAACATGAGTAACACTCATCTCGTGGTCGTCAACTGCAACAGCAAGTACCATCATCGGCCAAACTCGGTTTTTAGTTCCTGTTTTTGGATGGACATGTTCATTAATTCGCATAATAGAAAAATCTCTCATTGCAGGGTTCTTATCGTTAATGTCAGTTTTTAATCGTAGAACCGCTTCTCCTTCGGCATACTCCCCAAACATTTTTGCATATCGTGTTTGTTGTTCTTTTGCATTTAATGGTCGGCACGGACATCTTTCATTTTGTGTTTTCATCGTTCTCCACGTGTCAACGTTACATGTGCACACGTACGCTTTTCCTTTTTGTACGAGTTGTTCTGCAGCATCGTAATATTTTCCCAACCGTGACGATTGAATAAATACCGTATCAACATGATTCTCAGTTAACCATTGCGCATCGTTTTCAATAAATTTGTATGCCGGCTCGTAAATATTTTCTGGGTTTGTATCTTCGATCCGTACAATAAACTTTCCCCCATACATTTTTGCATATTCATAATTTAATGACGCGCCATACGCATGACCTATATGAAGCGGTCCTGATGGCGATGGTGCCATTCGCAGAATTACTTTTCCTTTTATTGCATTTGGCAATGGTTTTAATGGTCCTTCGATTGTTGGTTCTTTTTTTTCCTTACGCAATTCAGGCGCAATCTTTGTAAGTTCAGCTTTCATTTTTGTCTGCGAATAGGATTTAATTTCATGTATTACGTTTTCAATTTCCCGTACAATTGCAGGAATGTCTGTTTTAAGTTCAGGTTTATCTCGTAATGTTAACCCCAGAACAACTTTACTATTAATGCTGCCACCGAAATCCAATGCGTTCTTAAGCGCATGTTGCAGAATAGTTTTTCTCATCAATGATTAGAATAATGAAATGATTATTAAATGTTTCGAGAATAAGTTTTGCTTTGTTAGTATCTTTTATCAACTAACTTTCGCATACGCCTTACAAACGCTTCGGCTTCATCATAGTATCGTTCGTATTCAGCACCTTTAATCTCTTTGATTTCCCGATGCGTAATCATTTTGCTTATTTTGTAAAATCTTCGCATGGTCTCAACATATTTTGCTTCTAACAATTTATGTTTGACGTACGCTTTCTCAAGAAGGTCTGCAACATGTTCCGGTGTCGGAGGTATCTGATGTGCTCGCATAAGAGCAGCATGTGCTGCATCAATAACACCCCAATAAAGATCAAGCGTTGCCTGCAATAGGTGCCATCGTGAATTGAGTAACGTTCGCGGTGCTCTTCCAAAATATCGCCACACACTTTCTTCTGATGGTCTCACGCGGCCTTGTGTTAACAGTTTTTGAAGCGGATAGAAAAATCCTTTATCAATAAGTGCAACACCGTCACGTAAAATGTTTACAACGACGGGATCGCCGTTCCGTGTATGTTCCCAAAACGATGTAAACGTCATTGATGTTACGTGCAATTTCATTGAGACGGTCCGTATAATGTTTTCAACAATGATTCTGTATCCTTCTATAAGGGCTTCAGTAATGGGAAATGAGGCATCGTCCGTAATGACAAGGACGTCAATATCACTTTCTGTTGTTGTTTTTTTTCGTGCTGTACTTCCAAACAAAATAACGCCAACACAAAACTCTTGCAATTCTTTTTGTACTGCAGTTGCAAATTTTGTTGCTATCTTGAGATCGTCTGTGGGATATTTATGAATATTTTCGTTCTCCTTTTTCTCCATCCTAAATTCCATTATCCCTCACATAAAGAGTGAATGCTTATTAAGATTTTTAACTATTGCTGAGTGATTCCTTTTTTCTTGATGTATGTGGCCAATATATTTATAAACGATTTTATTCTCTTAAATGAAAAAGGTGGCTACATGAAGAATCATATTTTTGTTCTACTGGTAATTATACTATTTATTGTTCCATTATCTCAAGGACTTGTCATTGGGAATTATCCAAAAATTGACGTTACTCTTCTGTCTCAATCACCAGATCCAGTTGAACCAGGTCAGATAGTTACTGTTAAATTCAAAATAGAAAATGAAGGAAAAGAAACTACTGATGATACGATAGTAACTATCATTCCTAAATTTCCGTTTAAATTGTATGGGGGTACTGCAACTCAAAATGTTGGAAAATTGCGTGCAGGTTCAACGGGAGCGGATGCCGTTATTGTTGAATATAAACTTAAAGTTGATGAGGAAGCTGTTGAAGGAGAATCTGAAATAGAACTTACTGTCAATATGGGTGAGAATGGTGTAAGTTATAAAAATGATGAGTTCCTTATCGATATTCAAACACATGATGCTGTGTTAGAAATTTCGTCCATAACATCAGATCCTTCAGAAGTACCTCCGGGAGGAACAGCAGAAATTAGTTTCCTTGTGAAAAACTTAGCAGATTCATTATTGAAAGATATTACGTTTAAATTAGATTTTGATGCTACCAATTCGCCACTTGCACCGTACCGTTCTTCATCAGAAAGAATTTTGTCACAACTTAAGTCAGGATATCAAAACACTCTTACGTTTAATGTCATTGCAGAACCAGATGCTGTTGGCGGGCTGTACAAAATACCATTAGACATAACATACAATGATGAAAAAGGAAATGCCTATTCCGTAAGTGATATTCTTGCAGTAAATGTTGGTAGTGCACCAGCAGTTCGGCCACTAATCAAGAAAAGTACTGTTCTTCAGGAAAAAAAAGAAGGAATAATAACATTAAGTATTGTGAATGCAGGAACAACTAATGTAAAACTTCTTGAATTATTTATTGAACCTTCTGAGGACTTCCAACTCATTTCCACCAGCGATTATTTTTATATTGGTGACGTGGACTCTGATGATACCGAGAGTGAAGAGATAAATATTTATGTTAATAACAATGTTGATATATTACGATTTCCAGTAAAGTTACAGTATCGTGACGCAAATAATAAACCGTATCAGCAACATTTTGAACTGGAGATGAACTTATATTCTTCTTCCCAACTTAA
The DNA here is from genome assembly GCA_002762845.1 of Candidatus Woesearchaeota archaeon CG10_big_fil_rev_8_21_14_0_10_36_11. Classification (GTDB taxonomy): domain Archaea; phylum Nanobdellota; class Nanobdellia; order Woesearchaeales; family GW2011-AR9; genus PCYB01. The sequence continues at coordinate 8,879 of PCYB01000022.1, read as the reverse complement.
ACGGTTCGGAGTGCTTGAAAGCAGTAATGCGGGTGTGTATTTTTTTATCATACTTTGTATTGTTGTTGGAATTTTCTTATATAGGGGCTATAAAAAGAATCCTGAAGAATTCTTATACAAATGGCGAAAAAGAATTCCTTTTCTGAAAAAGAAAAAGAAATAAGTGATGGTACGTATACATAATGGTAAAGGATTACTTCCGTCTTGCCTATAGGGGTGCTCGTCAACGAAAACTACGAAGCTGGCTGACGATGATTGGAATTTTTGTTGGTATTGCTGCAGTCGTTGCGCTGATATCCCTTTCTCAGGGAATGCAGACGGCTATTGCAGAACAGTTTGTTAGTTTAGGTTCAGATAAATTAGTGATCCAGTCAGCAGAAACTGGGTTTGGTCCTCCCGGAACGGACGTTTCAAACCCGTTAACATCTAAAGATAAAAACATTATAGAAAAGACCAATGGGGTCGATACTGTTGTTGGTCGTCTTATACGTTCTGCAAAGATTGAGTTTAATGATGAGGTCAAGTACGATTATATCATATCCATGCCTAATGATGGAACAAGCAGTGAATGGGATTTAGCAATTGAAGCAAACGATTATGAAATTGAATTTGGCCGTATGCTTAAAAGAACTGACAAATACAAGGTCATAGTGGGATATAATTATTACGACAACTATTTTAACAAACCAGTTAACGTTCGCGACAAGATAACTATTTTTGACAACAAGTTTGAAGTAGTTGGTATTTTAAAAAAGTCTGGCAATCCGATAAAAGACGGTTCAATAATTCTTTCTGAAAGTATTTTTAGAGAAATTATGGATCTCAACGACGAATATGATATGGTCGCTGTAAAAGTTCTTGTCGAGGGTGATTTAAATTTAGTTGCAGAAAGGATAAAAAAAGAATTACGTCAACAGAGAAATGTTGATGAAGGAAAGGAAGATTTTAGTGTCGAAACGCCTGGCCAAATACTTGAAACATTAAACACCATATTATTAATTGTTCAGGGAGTTTTGATTGGTATCGCTGGAATATCACTTGTTGTCGGCGGTATTGGTATCATGAACACAATGTATACTGCCGTTACAGAACGAACTCGTGAAATAGGTATCATGAAAGCGACAGGCGCTCAAAACAACCAAATTTTACTGTTGTTCCTTATAGAGTCTGGTTTTTTAGGATTTTTTGGTGGTGTTATTGGGGTGAGTTTAGGATTTGGTATTAGTAAACTGGTGGAAGTTATTGCCTTTCAAGTGTACGGTTCATATTTGATTCAGGCAAATTTTAATATTAGTTTGTTACTGGGAACATTACTCTTTGCATTCCTTGTTGGTGCTGCGTCAGGCGTTTTTCCTGCAAGACAAGCTGCGAAATTGCGTCCCGTGGATGCGTTGAGGAAATAAAATATGATTAAAGATTACATAAATATTCCTTGGAAAGAAATTAGAAGGCGGAAAGTACGGTCGTGGTTAACACTTATTGGAATATTTATTGGTATTGCAACAATTGTGTCACTTATTACTCTTGGCCAAGGTTTAGAGAATGCAATTGAAGGTCAGTTTTCAGCATTAGGAAAAGATAAATTGTTTATAACACCAAAAGGAGGAACGTTTGGTATGGGTTCTTCTGAAGTGTTAACGGAAGACGATTTAGACGTTATCAGGCAAACGTCAGGTGTGAAACGTGCTGCAGGTATGGGAACCACCATTGGGCGGTATGAGTTTAATGATATTGTACGGTACAATTTTGTGGCAGGGATACCAACACCGCCCGAAGAACGAGCACTTATTGGAGAAGCACAAACATGGCATATTGAAAAAGGCCGGTCTATTGAACAAGGGGATAAATATAAAGTTCTTCTCGGACATGAATATACACAAACGGGCCAGTTTGAGAAAGCGTTAGATTTGGGTGGTAAAATTAATATTAATGGTATTGAATTTAAAGTTGTAGGATTTTTAGAAAAAATAGGATCTCCTCCTGACGACAAATCGGGGTTTATTCCACTTGATACGTATGCAGAATTATACAACAAAGAAAATGAATTGGGATATATCATTGCTCAGACACAAGTGGATGAAGACATTACTAAAGTCGCTGATGCTGTTACAAAAAATCTTAGAAAACAACACAATGTCGATAAAGGAAAAGAAGATTTTGTTGTGGAAACTCCTGAACAATTAGCTGCGACGTTTGCAGTAATACTTGATATTGTTCAAATAGTTTTGATTGGTATTGCAGGAATATCGTTGCTTGTGGGTGGAGTGGGCATTATGAATACGATGTATACTTCTGTATTGGAACGGACAAAAGAAATTGGTATTATGAAAGCACTCGGTGCACGAAATTCCCATATCATGGCATTATTTTTGGTCGAGTCTGGAATATATGGGTTAAGTGGTGGTCTTATTGGTGCAGTTATAGGAATAGGCTTTGCAAAGCTTGTTGAACTAGTGTTTATCATTGCAGTAGGCCCTGCATTTTTATCAATACAAATCGATGGGACATTAATTTTAGGCACATTATTATTTTCATTTTTAGTGGGATGTTTATCAGGAATTGCGCCTGCACGGAGAGCGTCAAAATTACATCCTGTCGATTCATTACGATACGAATAAAGACATGAATAATTTTATATAGAATAAAAAAAAAGATTACAAAATGCCATTTACAAAAACTCAAAAAGATGTTGATGATTGGGTTCAGCAGTTTAAAATTTCATATTGGAAATCGCACGCAATACTTGCACGACTTACTGAAGAAACTGGTGAACTTGCACGAGAAATTAATCATCGGTTTGGTCCTAAGCAAAAGAAATCTACTGAAGATGTTAAAGATATTGAAGATGAAATTGGGGATATCATCTTTACGTTATGCTGTTTAGCAAACTCTCTTAATATAAACCTGGATACAGGATTTTCTCGTGTTATGGACAAATGTTACGGGAGAGATAATAATAGGTATGAAAAAAATGAAACCGTTAATTGAACTTAAAGATGTGTGGAAAACGTACTATTTGGGAGAGAATGTTCTTAATGTTCTTAAAGGTATTAATGTCACGATTGAAAAAGGTGAGTTTGTTGTTATCATCGGTCCTTCCGGAAGTGGAAAAAGTACGTTAATGAACCAAGTGGGTGTGCTTGATATTCCAACAAAAGGAACAATATTTCTTGACGGGATAGATATTTCAACATTGAAAGAGTCAGAACTTGCACAATTACGAGGCAAAAAGATAGGATTTGTATTTCAACAGTTTAACCTTATTCCAACATTAACGGCGCTTGAAAATGTTATTCTGCCAAGTATTTTCCAGAATACTCCTGAAGTTAAGAGAGTTGCACGAGCAAAAAGTCTTTTGACAAAAGTTGGTCTTGGAGATAGGATGGACCACAAACCGACAGAACTTAGTGGTGGTCAACAACAACGAGTCGCGATTGCACGGGCTTTAATCAACGATCCTGAGATTATCCTTGCGGATGAGCCAACAGGAAACTTGGATTCGAAAGCTGGCGAACAGGTTATGGATATGTTAGCACAGCTTCATACTGACGAGAAAAAGACTATCATTTTGGTAACGCACGATACAAATCTTGTTGATTATTCAGAGAAAACAATACATATAAAAGATGGTGTTATTGAAAGTATCTCTGGTGGAAAGTTAGCACACAAAAATAATCGAAGATAAAATAATATGGGTGATTCTGGAAATATCAAAAAACACCGAAATAACCAAAAAACAATAAATTGTTTATCTCTGTATAAGAATATCTTCTAAATCATATAAATATTTATAAATCATCTTCCCCAAAAATTACAAACGTACAATAGAAGAGGGTGATTTTATGGAACAAAAACAATTAGATGAAATTGACGAGTCGTATTTAGGAGAAGAATTTCTTGATGAAGATCTTATTGAAGAGGAAGTAAAAGTTGAGAAAGTACGTGCTTCTTCAAAGAAAGAAAAAAAAATAGGAACAAAAGCAAAACCTGTTAAGTCCATTCCAAAGAGTGCTGGTAAACCACTTGTGTTCGATACGAAAGATTCCGTTTCGGTTCATGTCATAAACGAAGATCCAATTTTTAAGAAAAAAGAAGAAACCATAAAACCGCAGTTTGAAACGAAACAAATAGAATCAAAAAAAGATAATTTTTCTTCCCCTGTGTCAAAACCTGTTGATCCTTGGGATGAAAGTGAATCTGATTCAGGAACTGGTCTTTTCAAAGAAATTTCTACATGGAAAACGTTGGCAGGAATTCTTGTACTCCTTCTTGTTGTGTCGGTATTTACACAAGGATTTCATCTTTCTGAAGGAAATTCTTTAACGGGAGATTCAACATTATCATTGTCTGAAGCTGAACAAAAAGCAGTAACATATGTGAACAGTAATTTGCTTCAACCACCGTTCACTGCCGAAATTGAAAGTTCTCAAGAATTGAGCCAATTATACATGGTAACACTCTCTGTTGCTGGTCAATCTGTCGATTCATATGTTACGAAAGACGGTGCACTATTCTTCCCACAAGGATTTGACCTTAATGAGAATAACATTGTTGACGATAGTACTGAAATACAAGAACTTGGTCCGCTTGCAGATGTAACAGCAGATGACGACGCTGTAAAAGGAAACACTGGTGCACCGGTAACAATAATAGAATTTAGCGATTATGAATGTCCATTCTGTGGAAAGTATGTTGCTGAAACGTATCCTCAGATTGTTGAAAAATATATCAATACTGGTAAAGTGAAGTACGTTTTCCGTGACTTCCCTTTAAATACTCTTCATCCTATGGCACAAAAAGCTGCAGAGGCTGCTGAATGTGCGGGCGAACAGGGTAAGTATTGGGAAATGCACAATCAATTATTTGCGAACCAAAACATGTTAGATGTTACTAATCTTAAACGGTATGCGTTAAACTTAGACCTCAACACAAACCAGTTTAATACGTGTTTGGATTCTGGTAGTATGGCTGCAGAGGTTCAGAAAGACTTGGCAGACGGAACACGGGCTGGCGTTTCAGGAACTCCTGCATTTTTCATTAACGGAGTTATGGTTTCTGGTGCTCAACCATTTTCTGTGTTTGAACAAGCGATTGATACAGCATTGTCTCTCTCTGACGTTGAGCCAACTCAAGTTCCAGTAGAGTTGGAAGTACCTGTTGAAGTTGTTGAAGAACCAGTAGTACCTACGGAACCTGAACCTATTGTTGAAGTTCCAGAACCTCTCGGAAGAGATGTTACCGTCGCACTTACAGCAAAACGATGGTTATTTTCACCTGAACAAGTTACCGTGCAGGCAGGAGATAGAGTAAAATTGAGAGTGGACCCCGTCAATTTAGATTTCACGTTTGCTATTCCTGGTTTAGGAGTTACAAAAGACGTTTTAGGTTCAACCACAATCGAGTTTACTGTATCTAAAGCAGGTTCATACGAGTTCCTTTGTACAAGCTGTGAAGAATGGCGAGGAATGGTGGGAACACTTGTTGTTAAGTAGAAAGTTTTTTAACTTCTTTTTCTTTTTCTTTAATATATCATGGCAAAACGGAAAAATTCACAACGTGTGTACAAAGTAGGGATGCTTATATTATTAGCATTGATTATCATAGGTTTTACCATTCCTGGCTTCATTAATACTGAAGAAGATGTTCAGTCGATAAATGTAGAGCCGCGATTGTGCCAGTCCGATACTGATTGTTATCTGACGTGCGATGATGTTCCTGTACGGGTTTTATGTTCACAAAATATGTGTGTACGAAATGTATGTGGCGAGTATGATTTGTATCCATACATAACAAATGCAATACAATTTTCCCTGTCAGTTATAATTAATTCGGAACAAGTTGATTTCTCACAAAATACAAACAATAAAGATAATTTTGTTACATTTGATGGTCCAACAGTTTCCGTTTTCTCTTCTGGCATTTCGTTGGACCATGTACTTGAAAAAGTTAACGTTGCTTTGAATGCCGAATGTATCTTTATACGGGGCGAAACCTTGTGTCGTGATGCCGATACAGAATTATCATTATTTGTAAATGATGAACTGTCCTACGACTATGCTCAGTATGTTCCAGAAGATGGTGACGTTGTAAGGATTGTGTATAAGTAAGTTTTGATTAATCCTTCATTCCAAATATTTATATACATTCTATTTCTAAAGATATAAAATGGAAAAAGACGAACAAAAAGCATTAGAGTATCATTCTCATCCATCTCCAGGAAAGATTGCAGTTATTCCTACAAAACAATGTACAACAGCAGATGAACTCTCGCTGGCATACACACCTGGCGTGGCGTATCCCTGTCTAAAAATTAACAAAAATGCAGACGACGCGTACAAATATACTGCAAAGGGAAACCTTGTTGGCGTAATAAGTAATGGTACGGCTGTTCTTGGTTTAGGTAATATTGGGCCGTTAGCAGGAAAGCCCGTCATGGAAGGAAAGGGTGTTCTATTTAAGCGGTTCGCAAACATTGACGTGTTTGATTTAGAGATTAACGAGCGTAATCCACAAAAGTTTATTGACATTGTTGCGTCGTTAGAACCAACATTTGGTGGTATAAATCTTGAGGATATTAAAGCTCCTGAATGTTTTGAAATTGAAGAAAAACTTCGTGAAAGAATGAGCATTCCCGTGTTTCATGATGATCAGCATGGGACGGCAGTCATTGTTGCAGCTGGATTATTAAATGCGTTAGAAATAGCAAAAAAAAACATTGGGGCAATAAAAGTTGTTATGGTAGGAGCAGGCGCCGCAGGAATTGCATGTGCAAAACTTATTGTTGATGTTGGTGTTACACAAAAGAATATTTTTATGTTTGATAGTCAGGGGTTAATAACCAGGGCGAGAAGTGGTAATCAATATAAAACACAGTTTGCTCAGGAAAAAGAAATAAAATTAACTGATGCCATCGTTGGTGCTGACGTGTTTATTGGGGTTTCTCAAGGTGGATTGTTGTCACAAGACATGATTCGTTCAATGAATGAATCTCCAATCGTTTTTGCCATGGCAAATCCAAATCCTGAAATTACGTACAAAGATGGAACCAGCGCAAGGGATGATATCATCATGGCAACGGGACGGAGCGACTATCCTAACCAAGTGAACAATGTTTTGGGATTTCCGTTCATTTTTCGTGGTGCTCTTGATGTCCGTGCAACGACAATAAATAAAGACATGAAATTAGCAGCCGTCCATGCATTGGCAGACCTTGCACACGAACCAGTACCTCAAGAAATTGTTACTGCGTACGGAAAGATGTTTTCCTTTGGCAAGAAATATATTATCCCAAAACCATTCGACCCACGTGTTTTGTATCACGTTGCTCCTGCTGTTGCGAAAGCGGCAATGGACAGTGGCGTTGCCCAAAAACCAATTAAAGATCTTGACAAATATGTTGATACTCTTAAAGAACTGGCAGGAAATCTTGCACATGGGAATTTTGGACAGTAGTGCATATACCCCCCACATTTATTCTCCATTCCACAAATGTTTAAATATAAGGTATTTCGATAAAAATGTATGACCTTTGAAGCTGTTACGACATTCTTACGAAAGATTGCTCCGTTAATGAGTTTAACCAAGAAAGAATTAGAACTGCTTTCAACTCCCAAAAAAGTTTTGCAGTCAGAGTTAGACGTGAATGGAAAGAAATATTCAGCATACCATGTCCAGTTTAATGATGCTAGGGGCCCTTTTAAAGGTGGAATTAGGTACCATCCTGACGTTGATTTGGACGAAGTTACGTCACTTGCATTTTGGATGGCATTGAAAACCGCCGTTGCCGACATTCCGTTCGGCGGCGGAAAAGGTGGGGTTACTGTTAATCCTAAAGAATTGTCTTCTCATGAGATTGAAGGGTTAAGCCGACAGTTTGTCCGTGCGTTTCATGAACATCTTGGTCCGACAAAAGATATTCCTGCGCCTGATGTTTATACCACTCCACAAATTATGGCTTGGATGCTTGATGAGTTTGAAAAGATTACGGGAGAACATGCACCGGGCATGATTACCGGAAAACCGTTAGAATTAGGTGGATCACTTGTCAGAGATATTGCAACTGCACTTGGTGGCGTGTACGTGTTGGAAGAAGCCATTAAAAAAATAGGCCTGGAAGAAAAAACAGTTGCTGTGCAAGGTTTTGGTAATGCAGGAATGAACATGGCAAAACTTCTTTTTGAAAAAGGGTTTAAAATACTTGCAGTTTCTGATTCTCAAGGCGGTATTTTTGATTCAAATGGATTGGACATTACTGAACTTATTCGAGTTAAAAAAGAAACAGGGTCTGTCGTGAATTATTCTGGGACAAAAATAACTAATAAAGAACTTTTAGTAACTGGTTGTTCTATTTTAATACCTTCTGCGTTAAGTGGTGTGATAACAACAGAAAATGCGTCTGCAGTAAAAGCGAAGATAATATTGGAATTAGCAAACGGTCCAACAACGTCCAGTGCGGACGACATTTTACATAAAAACAATGTGTTAGTATTACCCGACATTCTCTCAAATTCTGGCGGAGTCACCGTTTCTTATTTTGAATGGATCCAGAATATGTATGGATATTATTGGGATGAAGAGACAGTAAAGAAACGTCTCAAAGAAAAGATGGTTACTGCGTTTAGTGGTATTTGGAACATGTACTCTCAGAATGAGCACGATTTTAGAACGAACACATATATTGTTGCGATACGCAAGATTCTTACTGCAGAAAAGCTGAGGGGAATGGTTTAATCCACTTACGAGTAACAAAACACCAATAAGTTTATAAATCAGTTTTCATTTTTTAAAATTTATAACCCAAGTTTGACAGTTTGCTAACTATTTCATCCTAAATATCCATTTGACAGTTTGTCAAATTTAACTTATTTTTCTTGAAAATC
>PCYB01000026.1:5636-10120 GCA_002762845.1 Candidatus Woesearchaeota archaeon CG10_big_fil_rev_8_21_14_0_10_36_11 | reverse complement strand
TAGTTTCATAACCTCATTATTTTTATCGTAGGGAAAAACTTTCGGGATAACACAGGAGAAAAAACTTCCAAAAGGTTTAAAAAGTTCATGATAGCTAAAATAGCCACTATAGTAAATAAATGTTTAAATATAACTATTGTAGTCTCATATTTTGCAGGGTAGATGGGTGTTTGGGGGTGGAAATTTGAATAGTGGAAAAATAGACCAAAAATCGATATTTGACGTGTTTTTTAGGGAAAAACCTGCAATGATGCTTGTTGAGCTGAAAAATGCAAACGCAAGCGTGTATGCTTCAGTACTCGCAAAACAGATCGACTGTACGTATTCTCATGTCGTGAAGATTTTGCAAGAGATGCAAAAAGCTGATTTAATCAACTTTAAGAAAGAAGGACGCCTTAAATTACTTGAACTAACCAAGAAAGGAAAGGATATTGCTTCAAACATTGAAAGCATTAGAACAATGCTTTAATTTTTTTTTATTTTTTTAAAGTAGAAATTTAAAGAAAAAAGTTAAAAAAATAAAAGATTCTATTCAAGATACATCTTCAATCTGTCTACATCAAGATTCCAGTCAACAGAAAGTTTATTACTTTTCTTGTAATATTTGACCAAGCGACGAATCTTTGATATTGTCAACTGATATCCACGCTTTGATGTCTTATCATGTATATTCTTCTCAAGATGTTGTTTTACTGCAATAAGTTTCTTGATTAAGTTCAATAAGTCTTCAGGCAATTGTTTTGCAAGACCATTCTCTGCAAGAATTTGTGAAACACTTTTTTCAGTAAGTACTTTCACGCTTTGAATTCCGTACGTATCACGAAGTATCATGCCGATTTCACTTGCACTCTTATCAGACTTTGCGTATTTAATAACAAGTTTCTCTACTTCTTTTCCTTTATATGATGCCCATGAAGGAACTTTATGTGCGGGCCGTGAACTCCCACTTTTACCTTTATCACGTGAATGCATTCGTGCCATTGTTGTATACCTCGTATATCATATGGAGAATAAGTATTTCTTTCTCCAGTACAGGTAAGCATTGTTTCTTATGTACCGACCTGCCTCTCGATAATACAAGTAAAATGGGGTGTTTATTTAAAAATGTTTGTTAAAAAAAGAAAAAAATAGAGAAAAATTAAAAGATAGTATCTAATTGTCTTTCTAATCCCCAGTACAATCGTTGCGTGTCATGCAGATTAAGAGTTTTGGTATCGTCGTCCAGTCGATCGCTTAAATATCCTGCATCTCGAAGAAGATCGTTCACAACGCCTCGATAAAGAGATGTATCCCCCACCATTAAAAGACCACGTTCACCCATAACTCGTTCAGTTGTATCTCGCCATACTTCTTGTCCATCTTTATTTTCTACAACATCTACGATTCCCGTTACCCAACCTCCGGCGTCTCTATCCGCGTACAATTCAACCCTGATAGAATGTTCATTACCCAAAGCTAATTCCACCCCTGCTTTTGGTCCCCTTCCTAAAGGCGTATACGAACTAACTCCTTTGTCTTCCTGATCCACCATTACAAGTGCAATATAGATTCGTTCTGGTTCGGATGGTACAACCAGAAGAGCGACACATCCATCATGAGATTCACCACTTTCTCCAAATATTTCTTGTTCTTGAGCAACCATTTTCACGACCTCCATCATTTATATGTATTCTTAGGTGTTGAAGATATAAAAGATATTTTACCAAATATCACGTTATTTCCGAAAAATTTAAATAATTAACAAGACTAATGCGTAGTATGAAGTATCTTCAGGACACATCACAAACCCAAAAAGTAACATTAGACAAAAAAGATACAAAGATTCTTTCACTTCTTGCCGAAAATGCGCGGACGAGTTACACACAAATCGCAAAAAAGGTTGGCTTGTCACGTGATGCTATTAGGTATAGAATTAAAAACCTTGCAGTTAAAGGCATACTTCAAGGATCGCGTGTTGTCATTGATACCACTAAGTTTGGATATGACACATATCATCTTTTTCTTCAGTTAAAATTGCCATCAAAAGAAAAAGAGGCAGACACGATACAAAAACTACAAGGACACAATTTTGTTAAAACAGTGATTGCGTTCAGTGGAAAGTTTGATGTTGAATTGAGTATAATAGCAAAAAATGTTTATGAATTTAACACACGGCTCGATATAATTCTTAATGATTGTTATCCCCTTGTGCAGAATTATGAAGTTCTTATAATCATTGCACCACACCTTAATCTTGTATTCCCACAAAGTTTTGTTTCATCAAAAAGTGAAATACAAAAGAAAAGAAATGTGGGCGTTGCACCACATGACAAAAAGGATATGGCAATCCTTAATATTCTTGCAAATGATGCCATAAAACCATATTATAGTATTGCAAATAGTGTTGGTCTTTCTGCAGATGCCGTAACTCACAGGGTTCGGAAAATGAAAGATAATGGAATCATAACAAACTTTGTTCCTATAATTAACTATACTGGTCTTTCATATAGCATTTATGCATTACTTTTACGGTTTACAGATTTACATAAAGAAAAAAAAGACACATTACAAGAATTACTTCAAGTTGATAAGAATACTTTATGGGCTGTCCATTGTATCGGGAAGTATAATACGATAATATACCTTTGCGTCAAGAATACAGAAGAAGTACATGATACACTCAACAACATTCGACGACATTTCCCCGAAGCGGTAAGTGATTATGAAATTCTTATCGCAAAAGAAGAGCATAAATATACGTACTTTCCTGAAACTATAAATAGCTTTTAAAACCAAAAAACTTATTAACATCATCTTTATTATCAACCATACGCAGAAAAAAGGTGTATCTCAATGTTTCAACAACATACGTCCCATTCGAGGAATCACTTTCGGTTCTATACAGTGATGATTACTCTTATTGTTGGAGGGATATTTATACTTTTGCTTGTGAACAATAATGAGAGTGCGTTTGGTTTCACAAGTGCAGTTATAGGGAATGTAAAGAATACAACCGCAGATCAAGGAGGTGTGATACTTGGTTCTGAACGATCTTTGTTTGGCGAAACGTTTGAGAATAACGAATTACTAAGCGCGAAGAAAGTTTCCACGCGATTAACGTTTAATACGATCCCAAGCGTTGCAAAAGATGCACGAGTGAATAATATGGAACTTCGTTTTGATGACCTTTCCACGACGATAACAGTGAATGAGGATAAATTAGAGTTGCATAACTTAAAAGAAGTTTACCTCCGCATTGAGAATTTTGTTGGGCGAATCGGATTTGAAGGTGGCGGGGCGTCGTTAAAAGGAACTGCGAGCCGTATCGCGGTAAACGATGTTGCATTATCATCCGAGAAGAATATTGATATTGAATTCAATAACCTTGATTATAAATATTTAAATTTGGATTCTATCGAACTTAGAGACATAAGCCTTTCTCGAGGATCAGGAAAACTAGAAGTGGGGGAACGTCTCGCATACTCACTTGAGAACGATAAAATCACAATAGGATCATTCAAAGGAGAATTTACTGTTGATAAAACAGATAACTCAACGGAAGTACTTACTCTTGAAGGAGATGTACAGGGGATAAGTGTTAGTGGAGATTTATTGGACTTGGATGTAAGATGATTTATTACTTTTAGATAGTTAATCATCACAAAACTTATAAACGATTCTTTGTTTGATTTTGGTATGACAGACCTTCATACGTTGGAAGCTATTCTAGGAAGGTTTGATACAGCATTGGATGATCAAGGCAGGCCATTATTCTCACACCCAAGAAGACTATCTAATATACATAATGATGTTACCGTTAAGTATGTTATTGCCATGGGGCGAACGGCGACCGAAGATTTCGAAAGAAGAGATATAATCCCACACTTTTGTGATCGCTTTGAAGTAGACAAAAGTGAAATGGATGCCCTTCTTAGAAAAAAAGGGAACTGGATGGACTATAGATTATTTACTGCCCTTGCATTACATTTCCAAATACAACTTGGACTTGAAGAAGAAAATTTTATTGAAAGAATAACGTCAAGAGTATTTACTGACTATCAAGATAGACAAATTGCTATGGGAAAATGGGTATTAAATTTCGAACAAATATTACGTGGTATGCCTCGAGCGTTCAAAAGCTGGACAAAAGTTGTTGATATTGGCCCACCCGAAGTCACATATGCAAATAAAAAGAAGGGACGTATAGAAACTGTAAAACTTACACGGAGAACTCGTGATGAGTATAGAAACAGTTTACGGGATGTTGTTGGGGAAGATTTTTTACGAGTCATATTACGACGTGACTGTGATTTTTCAGTATCGTCATTTGAAACAACATTTGGTGTTTTCTTTGAACAACGAGACTTGACAGTTGAAAGAACAGTATGTGAGAGTGATACTCTTGAATCAAGCGTGTACATAATACGCCCGGAAAGACAGTACAAGACGAGAAGAAAGCGATTCTGGAAAAATGTACAACGGATGTGGAAACGCAAAGTTCTTTA
>PCYB01000026.1:0-5560 GCA_002762845.1 Candidatus Woesearchaeota archaeon CG10_big_fil_rev_8_21_14_0_10_36_11 | reverse complement strand
ACGCGAACAGACAGAAACTATGGCGGCAAAGAACGCACAACTAGAAGATCAGTTGGATACTATTTTAAATTTAATGACGCAATTGCAAGAGTTGAGAACATCAGGAGACATCCATGCAATTAAAAATTTTACACAAAGAAGAAGAGAACGAGAGAGAGATTCTGTTATGCCAAACATGGCAACATCTATTTATCTGGCATACCAGCAAGTACAACAAGATACCTTTGGGCTAGAATATTTAATGGCAATATGTAAACCATTTGGAATTAATGGAGAGGATTTTGATAAACCGTTTGCAATAGAGACAAAATTGCGAAAGGTTGTAATACAGGATTTAGGCACGAGAGTACCAACAGATAAAGCGAAAAGGAGCGTCATTCGGTCATTACGAGAAATGTATAATCCTGAAATTATTGATAGTATTACAACTCGATACTTTTCAACAACAAGACGACACTTCCAGAACCAAATTGATGTTCTTGTGGATGGTTTGATGAAAAAAAAGTATACCCCCCTAGAAGTTAAAGAAATGTTTGACCATTATATGCCAGGAAATCCAACATCACTTTTTGATTCACCAAAAAAGAAAGTTATAAGTGACGCATTACGTAAAGTATTAGAAAAAGTCGCAAAACCAATACCTTTAGAAAGTTCGTATGAAGCGTATTTACAAGCACAAGAGAAGTACAAAGAAAGATTGCAAGGCCATATCCTTAAAGATTTTGATCCTTTTTCGTTATTTGAAAGCCTTCGTGGAACACTTCAGATGATTAATTATATTAATAGACGATTTCATGATTTAGGTCAAGCAATTACACTTGAACGAGTAGACTTTAAAACTGTACTTGATAGGGCATATGATATTGCCTGTCCGGAAGATAGTGATAAACCATTTTATGTTGATACACGCGCCATGCAACTAAACCCAACATTCAATACAAGCAGCGAAGTCTTTGCCACTATTATTGCAGATCGAATGTTTGATGTTGTCAGAGCAGGTTCGCCAACATTTACAATAATAACACGAGAACCAAATCAGAATGATATCCTTCCTTTCGGCGACGGAATAATGGATCTTGAAAGTGATGCTCTTTATTTAATACTCGAGAATTATGGAAATCCTTATCAAGCAGATGTTGCAGAATGGAACAACGAGTACCTTGCTGGTAGAAGAGATACTCCGATGAGTACAAAAGGAAAAGGGGGAGGGAAAGGAACTGAGCGCCTCAAAAAGTTCTTAGATTTGTACGGTGCAAAGTGTTTCATCGAACCATTTCAAGAAGAAACGCAACAGGGAACACGATATAAAATTTTATTTCCTTCTTTAGATTTTATGAGATAATTTAAGAAAAAGTAGAAAAAATAGAAATTATTCAAGAAGACTATCAATAACTCTACGCCAATTGTAATCATTCACTTGGGCAGATTCACGAATTGCAGGAATCATTATCTCTGGATGCTCGGCAACTGCAGGAAATAATCTTACAACAGTATCTAATGTTGATTCAACAGCACTTCCCTCTACATCAGTACCGCTTCCTTTATCAGAAACAACAACTGCAGAGTTTGGATGCCGTTCTAAAAATGATCCTATGTGTGTTGACGCACCCGCTAATGGGTTATCTTTTTCACGACCAAACAAAACATCAAGTTCTCGAACATCAGCACCGTGACCAGTATGGATCACTAAAAGACTTCCTTTCTTCAAATAATGAGCAAAGTTAGGGTTATACAATAAAAGCTCGCCAGGACGCGTATCTCCAGAATCATCTCTATTTATGTCTCCATTACTTTCATTTCCCGCCATGTCCCTATCAAGAAGAGAGATAATTGTTGTATCGGGAGAATGTGTATATAGTTTATCAAGATGAGATTCCGTCACCTCAACAGATGCAGAAGCATAAATTCGTACACCTTCAGGAAGAGCATTACCGACAGTTGGATCGTATGAGTCAACATCTGCTTCTGGAAGCAAACCTTGTGGATTCGCTCCAAAAGCACGAGCTACAGCAGAATATGCTGCATTTAATTGTGAAGGATCATCTTCCGTTATAAGAACGGCAGTTTTGACACCAACATAATGATCATTAGGGTCTGGAACACTTCCACTAAGAACGTCGTCTAACGCAGTATTCCAATCGACAGCACCGCTTTCTGTTGTTGGTACGCCATCACCCTCTTTTCGTAAATCATAATCTGCCATTATAGTTCACCCAAAACTCTTATTCACTACTTTATGATGAGGATGTTATTTAAACATTTATATTCTTCAGTATATATCTTTAAAGAGTAAAAAGAAATGTTAAGAAACATTAATATACACTAACACAATAACTCATGCTGTAAAAGAGATGAAACGATGTTAAAGACGCTCATAAAAATAACGCCAGTATCAGTCATTGAATTGTTTGAGTCATTTATTCTTGCAAAATATCCGCGGACAAAATGGTTCGTAACAAAATCTACTCCAGATGCATTGGAAGCAATTTCTGAACGAAAAGTTGTATCAGTATTCAAAAACGCTGCACAAAAAACACCAGCGTATCAAAAACTTCTGAAAACATATAATATCAATTACAAAGAAATAAACACAATTAAAGACTTTAACGAACGTGTTCCGCAAAAAAATAAAGAAAATTATGTAAGACGATACCCAATAGAAGCACGGTGCATGTATGAGAAATTGCCTGCGCACGGAAATATTGACGAAAGTGGTGGAACGAGCGGCGTTGCAACAAACTGGATACATGATTTTGAGGAGCAGAACCTTCTGTTTAGATCATTAAAGTTTGAATTCAATTATATATTTGATGGTAATACAAAAAATTTTCTGGTTATTAGTGCATGGTCGACTGGTCCATGGGCAACAGGTGTTAAGTTTTGTGAACTGATGGAACGAATGGCACTTGTTAAAAATACAGCAACCGATCCAAAAGATATTATTAAAACGCTTAAGATGTTTGGCACGAACAAGAATTACCTTATTGGTGGCTATCCCCCATTTGTCAAAAACCTTATTGATGAATGTAGTCGGGAAATTAATTGGAAACGATATAATATTGATCTTGTGACTGGAGGCGAAGGCGTCACATTAGAATGGGTAAACCATATACGAAAAAAACTGCGCCCAGAAACAAAAATAATTTCGTCGTACGGGGCATCCGATGTTGACATAGGTATTGGGTTTGAAAGCCCGATTTGTTTTCATATACGAAAGGCAGTAGCGGGTAATAAAGAACTTCAAGAAAAATTATTTGGTAAAGAAAGAGAACTTCCCATGATTTTTCAGTATAATCCAACAGTCCATTACATACGAAACATTACAAACAAAGAAGGAAAACCAGAATTTGAAATAACGTTGCTTGACAAGAAAGCGGCAATACAAAAAATTAAATATAACCTTCACGATGAAGGAAAAAAGTTCGCATACAAAGAACTTATTTTTATCATGGAAGGGCATGATAAAAACTTCCTTACGAACTTTATGAAGAAGTCAGGTTCAAAAGATATCCTGAAATTGCCTTTCTTATGTATTTTTGGAAGAAGTGATGGAACCCTCAGTTTTGATGGTGCAAATGTGTTTCCAGATCAAATTGAAACAAGTATCATTAAAAACAAAGATGTCGCCAAAAAAACAAACAGGTTCAAGATACAAAAAAAATATGACCGGGACCATAATGTTCAATTTCATGTTCATATAGAACTTAAGAATCGCCATAAACCTTCAGTATCGTTAAAAAATAAATATGCAAAAATTATTCTTGACGAACTTATGGACGTTAATCCCGACTTTAAAGAATCGTACACTAAAAACAAGAAACTAAAGCCTATTATTAACGTGTACGTTTTTAACCATCCGTTGTTCAGGCAAGATAATGTAAAGGCAAAGAATTCGTACATAATTAAAGAGAAATAAGAATAATCATTCAACACAACCCTTTCTTACACAATTCTTCCCGTTTTACTTTCCTTCGATAATTCCCATATTTATCCTCTGGAGAAAATTTTGGTGGTTTAGGGAGTATGGTTTTTATGCCACATGTTGGACAGGTATCTCGTATAGTATACAACTTACAAACAGAACAGGTATAGATATGTTGTGCCATTCTTCACTTTACTCGCTTTTCTCTCTCTCAAACTCTGCTGAAGAAATCTTGTCGTTAAACTTTTGCAAGATAGCGACAACTTTTTTTAATGTTGCTTCGGCAGGTTTATAATCAAAATCTTCAATAACCAACTTGTATCTTCCAGCACCTAAATAAAACAAACTTAATGTTGGAGAAACTTTTCCTATCGCATGTAACACCGTTTTTATTTTATCAATCCCTTCAGAAGAGTATGTACGGAGTCTTACTTCACCTTTAATTGTAATTTGTTTAGGTTTAAACTTATCAATAACGGCACTATGTATTTCCTGAGCTAATTCTTTGTTTAAATTTAATGTTGAAATATCAAAAGTACCTTCAACAATATCTTTGAAACAAAGGTAGAGATGTGAATAGTGAACAAAGACTTCTTTTGTAATTTCTTTATAGATATCTCCCACATTTTTGTTCAATTTCTTTGCAAGATTTTTGACAAGCTGTTCTGCTTTCATTTCTTGTCTAATCTCGTCAAGTTTCTCCCTCCGTTGAGTAGAATTAACTCTTCGTAATGATAAATCAATGTGGCCTTTCTGTGTATCAATCCGAAGAACTTTACATACTATTTGTCTTCCTACACTTACGTAATCACGAAGGTTTCGTATTCTTCCTGGTGAGACTTCAGAAATGTGTACCATCCCAGAATCGTTATACTCAATCATATCAACAAACACAGAATTAGGATAAATCTTAGTAACTTTACAAAGCACTATTTCTTCTTCTTCTGGTAGTCCGTGTCGTTTATAAAACATACAAATCTACAAAAGAGTGTCATTTATAAATCTTTGGCGAACTATTCTAAAACTTCAAGAACTCGTGCAGAAACCTTTGATTTACCGCCAGTAGGAAATGCAATTTCGTTGTTACAGACTAAACAAAAAACAATATTACTTGCGTTACCAAAAACTATCTGTTCATTCTTACACTTTGAACATCGTACTTTTATGAATTTACTTTTTGTTTCCATTCTTTATTTAAACAAACTCAACACGTTTTGCTCTGATACCAGACCTTTGTGAACTCATCTTTTTACAAACGGTACAAGTATATCTCAAATCTGTTTTTTTTGTTGCTTTTGCACCGGTTCGTTTCCATTTAGATACTGCTGGTTTTGAATATCTTCCCATATTCCCAGTACCACGAGCATCTCCACGTTTTCGAGCCCTATACTTGGAACCCCAACTGAGAGAACTTGCAGTACGTTTCTTATTTTGTGCAATCTTATGGTCAGTATGTTTCTTGCACGTTTTACACAGTCTCTTTGCAGATTTTGGGATTTTCATGTGTTCAGTTGCTTGGAGAGCAGTTTATTTATAAAGATTATGTTTATAGGCAGTGTAAAGTTATGAGCAATAGACATTTGGCATTAGCCAAAATCTCGCTTTGAGAAAAGCGTACAAAATTTCTATCATACTTCT
>PCYB01000063.1 GCA_002762845.1 Candidatus Woesearchaeota archaeon CG10_big_fil_rev_8_21_14_0_10_36_11 | reverse complement strand
TCTTTTTTAGATATCATTCCAAATAGAAAGATGTCCTAGTACTTATAATTTACTTTTGTCGGAGACTAAGTAGGGCTATTGTTAAAGCGTATGAATCTGCGTTAGTAAGATTAGTTGATAAAGAAGAGGTTACTAGTTCAGTACAACAAATAGATACTATTGATGATTTCTGCTTCCTATTTACTGGGCGTAATGATTTAAATTATTCAAAACAAGATGAAAGACCACGCAGATATTTAAGTAATGCAGAAGTTGCGTTATTAGCTTTGCGTGCTAGAGTTGATATTCCGCTTTGGGTAAAGATAGTTGAAACTACAGAATCACACATGGGTGAAAAAACACCAGAAGACTTCTTCTCTAGAGAAGAATTGTTGGCTGTTGTAGTGAAAGATGTTTATCAAACAAGAGAATTAGCTGAAAGGCAGATAGTCCTTAATTATGCTTTTGATACCGCGATCCAAGTTGTTAGACGTAAAGGCCATGGATTAAAATCTGATATTAGTCCTAAAATATTCGAAGATTTTCATACAAATCATCAAAAAGGGGTTTCTGCTTTCTTGGACAGAGTTTATTGCTAGCTTCTATTAACAAAAATAATCCTAAATCAAAACCATTAAATAATTCTTACAATTCTTTCTAAAAATGCCTTTCAAGACACTCAAACAAGAATATTCTATATGTACCAAATGTTCAAGCCTTTGTAAATCCCGAACACAAGTGGTATTCGGTTCTGGTAATCAATATGCAGACATACTTTTCGTTGGGGAGGCGCCGGGAGCACATGAAGATCGGTTGGGAATACCGTTTTGTGGTATGTCGGGAAAAGTATTAGATGAATTGTTAGCATCTGTTTCCATCTCGCGAGATACTATTTTTATTACAAACACGATCTTGTGCAGGCCAGAAAATAATCGTAACCCTACAAAAGAAGAAGTTGAAAACTGTAGACAACGATTAGACACATTAATTGACATTATGAAACCTAAAGTTATTGTCACAATTGGCAATTTTGCAACAGAACGAATCATACAAAAGAAAGGAATTACTGTACTTCATGGAAAAGTCTTTACAACGATAATTAATAATCAAGAAATGAATGTTGTTCCAGTAGTTCATCCTGCATCATACTTATACTCTGGAAGAAATCCTGAATTGTTTACGACTATGAAACAGGATTTTATTACTATTGCAAAATTGATTACTCCACACAATACTACGCATAAAGAACAAAAAGGATTACACGAGTTTTAATAGCTGTCAATGGTTGGTTCTCAATGGTTCTCAATAAACAAACTATCTCTCTTTTTCTTCCGAACATAAATCGTTGTTCCAAACGTAGAGACTAGTAAGATTCCAAATATGATTAATGTAACTGGTTTAAATGCAACATCTCGGACAGTTTGAAACACTGCCGCTCCCGTTAACGCGTTTGACAATTCTGTTTCTTGCCCAACATCTTCAGAAGAAATTGCTTGCGCAACATTTTCTTCAATTTCATTCTGAACAAGTTCAGTTGTTTCTTCATGTATATTATTTACAGTTTTTGATGTTTCTTCAGCAACGGTTGTTGTACTGCTTGAACTACTACCACTACTTCCTCCTCCACTTCCTCCACCTCCGCCCCCACTAGAAGATCCACTACTCTGTGAACTACTATCGTCCGAACTTGTATCGGGACAGGATGTACATGAACCGCCACAATCTACTCCATCTTCATTCCCATTCTTAACACTATCAGAACAGGACATAACTGAAAAACTGTACGTTGATGAGTTTGTATGTGCCGCTGAAGAATTGTCGGTTGCATTTATTGTGAAACTATTGCTCCCTATTGTAAGACTGCTTATGTTCCATGAACATGTCCACGATGTTGCTGTCTGTACCAAGCAAGATTTATCTTGTGCAACATCAACAACATATAATGTTATATTTGATACTCCAGAATAATCAAAAACTGTTGCTTCAACCGCCTGGTTACTTCCATCTTCTTCAAGATGAATTTCTGTATCATACGTAACAGACCTAATGAGAGGTTTTTCTGTATCTATAACTATAATGGTTACATTGGACTGGAGTGATGAACCGTACGGATCAGAAACGTTCACATAAACAATAAACATTCCTGTTTCATTAAATTGTTTCAATGGATTTTGTTCTGTTGATGATGTACCATCATTAAAGTCCCAATAATATGTTACCATATCATTATCAGGATCAGTTGCAGTACTATTAAACTGGGTAAAACTTCCAACTTCAACACTAGTTTCGTCAGCGGGGAAGGTTATATTGACAAAAGACACATCTCTATTATTTACAATAAAACTAAATATCTCAGACTTCTGACCATTACCTGCATTGTCCATTGCACGAAAAAGATATGATACGTTCTCCTGATTTGTAAGATTACTCACTCCAATTAATGTGAAATAATAATCATCTTCCGTTTCTACGTTCATTGTATAATTTATCATCTCTCCTGAAAAGTCCGACTCAAAAAATAATGTAGATATGTTAAGATTCACGTCTTCTAAAGTTGCCCCGAAAATTACAATATCATCATTATACACAATTTCTGGAGTTTTATTTATGTCTGAGATTACTGGTGCTGTTGTATCAACAATGAAATTCACTGCATTACTGAAAATGTTATCTTCAGAATTACTGACAAAGATTTCTAACGCATATTCCCCATCAGAAATGTTGACTAAATCTGTCCATGAAAATGTTGTTGTATTAACAAACTCATTCGTGTTCATTTGCACAATGTCTCCTGAACTATTTACAACAGAATAATTGGATGATGAAATGTTTACAGCACTACAAGAAATGTTCAAATTAAATAAAGAGTTATGATATGAACCATTATGTGGTGTGATAATAATTATCTCTGGAGTGGTATTTGTATTATTAACAGTGTCCTCTTTTGTAACATTAATAACAATTGTTCTTTCTTCTGTAACTCCTGTGTTATTTGCATAATCATAACCGTATACTTTAAACGTATATAGTCCCGAAGTTAAATTTATTTTATTTGTATAAAATGCTGCACCACTTCTTTCCATAGGTTCATCTATTCCGTTCCATTCAAGAACAGCACCCTCTAACATTTCGTCAGATGTTATGTTAATGACTAGATTTAACTCAAATAGTTCACTGAGATTCTCTGGCGTTGGCGCAGTAAACGTTACTGTTGGAGAAACAGTGTCTAACGACACTATTGCCGCAAACGGATCTATTCGTGAAAAATATAAACCATTACGAGAATCGTAAATTCGTTTTCCTGTCGAGTTCAAAACATCTTGTATCTCTCGTGGAGTTAATGGTATACCGTACATAAGTGTGTTAAATTGTTGTAGTAACGCAGCAGCGCCTGCAACATGAGGTGCTGCCATTGACGTTCCTCCTTTCGTCCCAAAACCCGACCCTAACACCGTTGATGTAATAGAACTGCCCGGTGCCAATATACTTAAAATTGGCGCGGTATTAAATCCAGATATTTCATCAGATTCTGAAACAGAACCTACAGACGTAACATTAATACCACATGCAGGTGCTGTAATTCCTGAAGCACCCAAATTATTTCCCGAAGAAACATCAACAAAAATTCCTTGTGATGCTGCCCAGCTCGCTTTTGCTGTAAGGATATCATCGTCATCACAATAGTTAACATGGGAAACTTCTTGGCCGTTCGTATCAACAACACCTATACTCATGGTAATAACTGATATGTTAAACTGCTCTGCGTTTGTAACACACCAATCAAGTGCAGAGATTGCATCTGAAGTATCACCAGAACCATCGTCCGTAAAAACTTTCAATGCAACTATTTTTGCTCCAGGAGCAACACCTCTATATGTTCCATCCTCAGACGCAACAATTCCCGCAACGTGAGTTCCATGACTGTGAACATCTTTGGGGTCAGCATCATCATTTCCAAAATCGTAGCCAGCAATAACTTTGTCACAAGTCCCTGCAAGGAAACTTTCTGTTGTACATCCACCTAATGCAGGATGAGTATAATCAACGCCTGTATCAATGACACACACAGTTTCTCCCGTTCCGTCGAGAGGGATTCCTTTAAAAGATAAATTCCATACGTCATCAGCATTGATAAGAGGAACACTTCCGTCTAATAACGGTTTTATTGGGTGGTTATACTCAACTCGTTCAACATTTGGATTGTCTTGTAATTTTTTCATTCCTTCTTCGGTGATAATGCCAGATAATGCGTTAATTGTTGTATATTGATGTTCTAATTCAAACTCAGCATCTTTACCAAACATTCCTAAGAACCCTTTTCTACTTTCAAGATCAAGATTGTCCAAAACTGATTCTTGTATCACTTCAACTGCACGTTGTACTTCATTTAAATTGTTTGATAACGTTCTCTCATTTTCTTCAAGGATAATTATCACGGGGACCTCCCTATTTTCTTCTAAAGAGTTGAGAATAGTAGAATCAACCCCCGTTGCAAAAACAAAACTACTGCAAAGAACACCTATAAGTACTACTATTATCCATCTGTTCACTCTCATTTTTTTGTAGAAATAATAAAATGAAGAATGTTTATAAATGTTTTTCTTGGCGGAGAATTCTATTCTTAAACCAAATCTTTTTAAAGAGGACGATGTTTCACGTAGTATAGCGGAGTGGGGCAGTTCGGAGTGCCCGCAGGGCTCATAACCCTGAGGTCGGAGGTTCAAATCCTTCCTCCGCTACTTTTCTTAATACTGTCTGTTGTCGCTCGCAAAAACATATGTATTTCCAGTTAGTTTCATTAGAACAAAATACCGGATCACGCGACCTGATTAGGTATATTGAAAATGTTGAGATATATCCTGACTTTTCTGAAGACAATTTAATTCAAACGGCACATAAACTAAAATGACATTTTTGTCCCACTTTCTATAGAAACGCTTTTAACCTAGGAAAACATCTAACCTAAAAGTTACAATAATGTCCCAAATACAATGACAATCGCACAAGAAGCAGCAACTATGCTTGGAAATGCACACGGCCCTTCACTAGAATCTGGTTTAGGGTACAATATGGTCGCTTCGCAAGCAACATATGCAATGCGACAAGAACAAGTGATTAATACTGGCAATACAGATTATCTTGCCCGTGCACCGTTTCTAGATACGTTTCAGGGCATGCAAAAGTCGTTTTATAAAGTTGGTGGAGATCAACCAGTTGCTCGAAATGTTGGTGTACATCTTGGGAATATTAATGTAGACAGAACGCGAGTATACGGCCTTAATCTTGATGGACAATTAACTGAGCCTTATATGACACAATAAATAATTTAGAGCATCTTTCTATCCTGGACATCCCTGACATCGATGTCCGTGCTGCCAACTTCCACAACACATTGATGGTGCTTTTTTGGGAGAATAACCTGTAGAATCAGATGAAGCATATCCCACAACCGTATATCCTGAATTGTACTGAACCATTTTATAATTAACTATAGTTTAGTTTTTATAAATGTTTTGCTAATTTAGTCTCCGACAAAAGTAAATTATAAGTACTAGGACATCTTTCTATTTGGAATGA
>PCYB01000039.1 GCA_002762845.1 Candidatus Woesearchaeota archaeon CG10_big_fil_rev_8_21_14_0_10_36_11 | reverse complement strand
TTAACGGGTGACGATGAAGGAACAGTTAATTTATACATTAATGGAACGCTTGTAAATTCAGGAACGGGACCTCTTGGTAATGTAACATTGTTTGAGAGTACGGGTGACCAGAATGCAACGTGTGAATATGTTGCAAGTCAAAACTATACAACAACGTCAACGATATATTGGATTGCTACACTCCTACAAGATAATGCTCCTAACACAACATTGATAACACCTTCAGAAGGTTACACAAACGATTCTGCACAATATATCAATGTTGAATTTAATTGTACTACAACGGATGAGTATGACCTTGCAAATGTTTCATTATATCTAACAGGTTATGACAATAGTACATTTGTACAGAACATGACAACTAGCATTAACGGAACGACAAACAGTTCCAACTGGACACTATCACTTGGAACTGGGAATTATACATGGAGCTGTTTAACGTATGACAATTCATCACAATCTTCATGGGGAAATAATCATACCATTGTTATTAATCGATCGACAAATAGTGTAGAATTAAATTTAACCGTAAGCAATTCAACGCCACTCCATATTATTGAAAGAGAAGCACATACTTTTACGCTCAATAGTGTTACTGCAACATCCGCCAGCATTACGGCTGCATCTTCTCCCACAACATTTTCTGTTAGTGTTGGCGGGACGCAGAACATTGATGTTGAAGGAGGAACAAATTATGATTATTCGGTCACGCTTGATTCAGTATCAATCGGAAGTTCAAGTGCTGTTGTAACAATTGTACCTATTGATGTTGCTGTAGCAAGTGGTGATACAGGAAATACAGGAGGTGGTTCTAGTGGAGGCAGTAGTAGTTCATCAACAGCAGGAGAAGCAGAACCTGTAACAGAAATTACACAAGAAGTACCTCCTGCACAAGAACAAGAGATCATACCGCAAGAGAAACAAGAAGTTGAAGTACAAGAAGAAATAGAGATAACGCCCGAAGAAGTTCCAAATGGAAGACAAGCATTGTTTGGAATGGCACTCTGGACAGATACTAAAAATATTGTTGATAATTATGGAGTTTATATTTTTGGATTTATTATATTCTTACTATTGCTCATTATTACTCTACGCGTAGTACCATATGTGAAAAAACAAAAAACAAAATTTCATACACAAAAAGAAGGAAAGTATGCACCAGTACAGAGGATACCTATTATCCCAAAAGAGAAAATACCAATTACACAATGGAAAAATAGGAAAATGACAGACTTTGAGAAAAATTTAGAGAAAGAGCTTGATGTTATTAATACACGGATTACTGGTCTTAGAAATGGAAGTGTTGTACCGTCACGAGAGAAATCATTTGTTATGGAAGAAATACCAAAATATACATCATACGAGAAACGATTAGAACAAAAACTTCGTGATGTCAATAATCAGTTACATGGATATTCAAAACCAAAACCACAGATATTAAAAGAACCACATGATAGGAATCTTAAACATGAATTAAAAAAAGTAGAAATGGAAATTGCTACTGTTAGTACAATGAATCCAAAACAGAAAAATGTGCGAATAGTCTTTCCATTTACAATGGGCCACATCCGAACCGGTACATTAGAAAGAAAAAAATTATTTGAAGAACGTACCAGAATATCGGACACACTTACAAGAAGTGTGAAAAAACCATCAGTTTTTCTTGAGAACAGTATCCCTAAGAAGAAAAGTAAAAAAGAACTGAAAGAGGAACGAAAAGCTGTTAGAGATGTGCAAAGGATATCAAAAAAAATTGAAGGAAAACATCCTGTGCCACCGAACGAGTTACAAGAAATCGAGAAGAGAATCAAAAAATTACAAGAAGATATTCGTAGTGAATCAAAATAGAAAAAAGCGAAGATCTTAAATTTTATTGAACAACAACTTTGCATATGCACGGAAATTTTTTCGCTGCACGTGCAAGCGCTTCTTTCCCAATTTTTACATTAGCTTTGTTAATTCGTAGTTCAAGTAATGTTTGTCCTTCCCGTACTCGTGCCGCTGAACTGATAGACTTTCCAAACGCTTTTTTCATACCTGTACTCAGCCTGTCAGCACCTGCTCCCGATGCTAAAGGATTTTCACGCAAAACGTGAAATGGATAAATCTTAATACGAAGATGATAATCTTTTCCAAATGACTTTTCAAGTAATCTGTTTGAAGTCATCCGCGCAGATTCAATAGCATTATGTCGTATGTTCATTCTCCTGGTTGAATTAAGACAAACAACAGAATCATATTTCTTCTGTGGTGTTCCCATATCAAACTTAATAACTTTCATATGAGGGAAACCGCCACGAACATAATTTTTCTTAACGTACTTACTAATACGAGTGTACGGCCTCTCAATGTTCTGGTATGCCACGAATTTCCTAAGTTTCACCATATTCCCTATTAAAAAGTAGCCTGTTTATAAAGATTTCGAGCTTATTTATGTAGCTTCCCAACAAGTTGTTCCATAAGCCAGTTTCCATACCCTTTATTTGGTTCAACTGATATTTTCGTAATGCACGGAACGGAATACGAGTGCAGTTTCATAATTGCTTTCTCAATAAGGGGAAATGCTCCTTTTTCAGTTTTAAGAATAATGGCATATTCACTCTTTGTACATATCTTTTCATTCCACCAATACATACTTTTAAGAGGAAACATGTTTACGCACGCAACAAGTCTTTCTTTAAGAAGGTGCGTAGATATTTTTACGGCTTCCTTTTTTGATACTGAAGTCACGTACAAAAATACGAATTGCATGAAAAGAAATGAAAAAATACTCCTATTTTAATGTTTCCTTTTTGTGGTACTACAAATGACTTAAATTACCCTTAAATGATAATAATAAGATTTATATATATCATAATTATAAGAAAAACACAATGCGAAAAATGCTTGTGATGATGTTAATTGTTCTTATTGCATCGTTTGTGTACGCTGTAACATTAACTGCGGACTCTACCGACAGAGTAGAAATACATACAGCAATTGAAGGGAAGTTATGTAAAGAAAGTGATTGCGGCCGATTTATTGGAGGAATCGCAAGTGTCTTTCCAAAAGGGGGTGGCGATCCTGTTAATGATTTTGTTATTTTCGCTTTTAGGGATAACATTTATCGAGCCATAACATCAACTTTTGTTCGTCATAACACAACAAATGAACTCATAGCATCGATTGGAAAATGTTCTATTCTTGATCCAACAGCAGAGTATGGTGAAAGAAATATAGATTGTAGATATATGATAGGCCTTAATGAAAGTAGAATAATAAACGTTCAATTAAACTTTGATACAGTAGGTGTTGGAGAAAGGTTTACATCCGAGGAACGTTCTTTGTGGAACTTTTATAATGATGTTGAAGGGTTCCCACATACCACAAACAATTACAAATTACGTATAATTGAAGATACAGTCTCAAACATTGTGTGGAAACCAGGTGAGGAAACATTAGGATGAAAATAATTTTTGGTATTATTGTGATGTGTATATTGTTCATTTTCACGTCAGCGTGTATTCCAACAAGTACTACTGATGTACAAGAGTGTCAAGAAATCTGGCAATGTAATGAATGGGATGTTTGTATGAATGATATACAAACAAGAATGTGTTTTGATATTAACGAATGTGGTAATACAACATTTAAACCATCAGAAACGAATGTGTGTGGTCAAGAAAAACATGTAGAAACATATGATGAGGTTAATTATAAAGACCCCCAGATAAAGTTCGCGATACAAGTTCTCAATGTGATGATTGAAGCATTAAACAATAATTAATATTAAATCTTACATCTCTTCAGGCGCTTTAATTCCTAATAAACCCAAACTGTTCTCTAAAACCTGGCGAACACAGTCAACCAATAACAAACGAGCATTCATTTGATGTTCCAACTCTGACAGAACAGGACACGAATGATAAAACTCGTTAAATGCTTGTGCTAACGAAATACAATAGTTTGCAATATGGTGAGGTTTTGTTGTTTCTGCAGCTTTCATAACAACATTAGGAAAATCGGCAAGAAGTCGTACAACGGCCCGTTCTGCAGGAATTGTAAATGATTCAAAGTGTACATTACCCGAAACTGATTGTGCATATTGAGACGAAGCTTTACGTAGGATTGAACATGCTCGTGCATGTGTATATTGTACATACGGTCCAGTTTCGCCCTCAAAACTTAACGACTCTTTTGGATTGAATATTATATCTTTACATGGATCAGTTTTAAGCATAAAAAACTTTATTGCAGCCAACGCAATAAACTCTGCACGTTTTTTAACTTCTTTTGAAGATATCTTTGTGTACCGATCACGAACTTCTTTTTCCGCAAGGGCAGATATCTCATCCATGATATCATCAGCATCGATAACAGTTCCTTCCCGCGATTTCATCCTTCCGGAGGGAAGGTGAACAAGACCATAACTGCAATGATATAGATTCTTTGCATACGGACGTTTAAGCAATTCTACAATCTTGAATAATTGTTTAAAATGAACGTTCTGTTCAGACGCAACAACATACATCATTTTATTAAAATGAAAATCTTTGTAGCGTTGTTCTACACACTGTAAATCTTGGGTAATGTACACAGAAGTTCCGTCTGCACGTAAAACCACTTTAGTAGGAATGTTAAACTTTTCAAGTTCTGCAATAATACCATTTTCTTTTTCTTTAAAGACCCCTTTTGCAAGACCTTGCATAACAATCTCTTTTCCTTGTGTATACATTTCTGATTCAAAATATTCTTTTTCAAACGACACGCCGAACCGTTTATACGTTTCGTTAAAACCATCAAGTACCCATTTATTCATCTTTTTCCATAACGTGAGTACGTCTGGATTTCTCATCTCCCATTGAACAAGAAGGTTTTGTGCTTCAGTTTTAAGTGATTCACTTTCTTTACTTTTTTTTGAGAAGAGAACATAATAATCTCCTACAAAATGGTCACCTTTCTTGTCTGGCACTTTATTTTTTCCCCACTTTTGATATGCAAGCATTGACTGGCAGATATGAATTCCTCTATCATTAATAATGTTCACGGGATGTACTTTATTTCCTCCATACGAAAGAATGCGGCAAAGAGCACTCCCCAGTGCCATATTTCGTAAATGGCCCAAATGAAGGGGCTTATTGGTATTAGGACCACAATATTCAACAACAAGAGTTTTCTTTTCGTTTCCTGTCCCGTACGTTTTCTTTTCTGTATGTATTTTTGTAAGAACATCTTTTGCCATAACAGAATAGTTTACAAAAAAGTTGAGGTATGGGCCAACAACATCTATCTTGGAAAGAAATGGAGGAACTTTAATTTTCTTTTGGAGTTTCTCTGCTGCTTCGTGTGGGTTCTTTCCTAACGTGAAACAATGAAATGCATATTCCCCTAATCTTGGATCTGGTGGCGTTGACAGTATTGTTTCCACTTCATCTTGTGTAAGTTTCGTTTCTTTTGTGAGGAGTTTGATAATTTGCTGTTTGAAATCCATACACAAAAAGAATAATGGTGGGTTTATTAAATTTTCTTAACAAATAAAGAGAAAATGGAGTTAAATAAAAATGACAGGGTATAACTTATCCACACAACGTGATATCTATATTACTATAGTCTCCGACAAAAGTAAATTATAAGTACTAGGACATCTTTCTATTTGGAATGATATCTAAAAAAGAAAGGGAATTAATTGTTAAGC
>PCYB01000031.1:5644-7811 GCA_002762845.1 Candidatus Woesearchaeota archaeon CG10_big_fil_rev_8_21_14_0_10_36_11 | reverse complement strand
TTTGCAATGTTTGCAGTAAAACATATTTTCACCTCTTAATTAAGAAGAAAGAAGTCCTTATTTATTAACCTGCCGATAAGTTTACACTGTCTGAAAAAGAAACCTTTATATAGGTCTTTTATTTACTTCTTCAAAGGATAATCATAATTAAAAAAAAGAGGTAGGGTACGATGGAAATTAATAAGCGGAGTGTTATAATGTTTTCCATGGTGGTAGGACTTTCTTTGTTAGTATATTTTGTTCTTGCTGGTGATTTGGTAGATGAACCAATTATCGGAAACGATTTGGCTAATTATACAAACTTGAGTGGAATAATAACGTTAAATATAACAAATACAAGTTCATTATGGTCTGTCAATGGAACGAACAATAATGACATAGTGAATGTTACGTTTTATTGGATGAGTACTACTGGTGGTGCTATAGGGGAATATGTGTATAATACAACAATATTTAACACCACAGAAAATCAATCCTCTGAATTTGTTAACAATACGTTTAATACGACAGCACTTCTTGCAGACGGAATTTATAATCTTACTATTTATATCATGAATGTTAGCGGTAACTTAAGTGGCAATGCTACTCATGATGGCGTTTTTTATTGGAGTGATGGAAATGAATGGGTTAACGATCCTAACGGTGATCTATTTCATGGAGTAAACTTTACTACGCTTAGCAACATCACGATTGATAATACTGCCCCTGGGGTTGTTATTTATAACGTTACGAATGATAACGCAGGAAACTATTCATTCGGTGCAGCAGGAGATTTAAACTTTAACACGTCCGATTCAACTCCAGAGATTGGATTAAGTTATAATGATACGTGGTCAGATGTTGCAGTATGTGACTTGTATATTGGCTCAGGAGAATTGGGAAACACAGACCTTGTAAATGCCTCTACTCAATTATTGTTCTCTAAAACAATAACTTTCTTACAAGTTAATACAACATTAGCTGACGGATATTATAACGTAAGTGCAAACTGTACAGATGCTGCAGGTAATATTGGTGAATCATGGACCGGTACTGGATTTAATTTAACAGTTGATTCAACAGTTCCAACTGTTAGTATCAACTTCCCTGTAACGGATGAGTGGTTTAACTTTTCTGCTGCGGGTGATAACGAAACTTCTCCTGCAGATCTCCCATCATCAAATACAAGTGTTAATGTTACTGTTACAGATGGTATTGCTGGAATTGCAAGTGTCGTGTTACGGTTTGATAATACCTCGGCAGGAACGATATGGGACGACTCCATTACATTAACGAACGAGACAAGCCAAGACAATTTCACCGGAAGTTTTAACGTTTCGTACCTTGAAGAGGGATTTTATACGGCATACATTGTTGCAAACGATACGTTCAATAACACAAACCAAAGTGAGTTTTTCTACTTTATCGTTGATCGGACGCAGCCGAACGTGAGTGTGATTAATATATCGATGAACACATCGACTGGAACGCCAAGCATAGGAATAAATTACAATGATAGCCTTTCGCGAAGTGCAAGTTGTACACTGTATCTTAACGGAACCATTTGGAACACAACGACAATCAATAATGGTTCTGATGGAAGTTCTGGATATAACTTTACAAATGCAACCATCTTGACAAGTGGAGATTACAACATGAGTGCGAACTGCACTGATGGGTCTGGTCTTACGGGGGCTTCTTGGACGGGAGAGGATCACGTCATGTCTATCGATACTATTGTGCCAAACATAACTATGATTTCACCAAACTCTCAAAATTTCAGTGAGTTAACTGGCAACGTCACGTTCAACATTTCGATTAATGATACAAGTGAAGACGTGCGGTTTAACCTATCATATGTTTCGTTGAACTTTGACAATGCGTCGTCTGATGGGATTGGCGGTCCTTTCAATTACACAGAAGCTGAGCTAAATTATAGTTGTGATTCTCTTGGATGTTGGTATTCCATTAGTGTTAACGTTTCAGGATTGGATGAAGGGATACACACATTTAGAGTCTACGCGAATGACACTCTTAATAATCTGAACAATACAGAAACGCTAACATTTACTGTCGACAAAACAGGACCAAATGTTACAGCTGGTGCAAGTTCAATTACAAGTACTGGTGCGATTATTAGTGCAGGTGTGAATGAGTCTGCAGGTAATTGTTCTCTTCTAAGTCCTGC
>PCYB01000031.1:0-5634 GCA_002762845.1 Candidatus Woesearchaeota archaeon CG10_big_fil_rev_8_21_14_0_10_36_11 | reverse complement strand
TACTGGTTTAACGGCCTCTACTGCTTACACAGCGACAGTTAATTGTTCCGATCCTAGTGGCCATTACGCATCAGCATCGTACGGGTTCACAACGCTTGCTGCGGATGCTGCAGCAACAACTACTGGTGGTGGTGGTTCAAGTGGTTCTGGTGGCGGTGTAAGTGCTAACGTTGCTGGTAACTCTGCAAAGGAAATATGGACATCAATTAATGCGGGCGAAACTGCAACGGTTAATGTTGAAAACGGTGCAATCGGTGTTACCTCTATTGGATTTACCACGACTGAAACGGTCTGGGGTGCATGGATTAAAGTTGCAAAGATTGACAGCATTCCAAGTTCAGTAGAAACATTTACAGGAAAAGTGTACAGGAACATTGAAATTACAAAAGGCGTTACATTAACAGATGAAGTTATGAGTGACACCATTGTTAATTTCAAAGTTGAAAAAGCATGGCTTACCGAAAACGGTTTGAACCAAAATAATGTTGCACTTTTTAGGCATGCAAACGATAACTGGATACAATTAACGACAACTGTTGGCGAAGATGATGGGACGTACATCCATTACTCTGCGACAACGCCTGGTTTCAGTTACTTTGTCATCGGTGAAAAGACGACTGGCGAAGTAGCTCCTGTTGCTGGAGAGGTGACAGAACCGGTTACAGGAGAAGTTACTGGCGAAGTGCCTGAAATTGATGAAGTAACAGGAGAAGTTGGAAGCGTCTCTGGCTTGGTATGGTGGATTGTCGCAATTATTGTAGTAATCGCAGTTGTTGCCATCATTGTCGGCATGAGAAAGAAAAAGTAAGCTTTTTCACTTATTTTATTTTTTTTATCTTTATTTTTGTTCTGTTGTAATCAGTCTAACTTTTTCTGCGATTTTTTGAATTGTTTCTTTAAGAAAACGATCCTTATCAGTATAATCTTCTGCGTTAACTATAATGACTGGCGATTGAACATGATTTTTAATATATTCTTCATACAATAAGTTTAATAAAGATAAATAAGCAGTACTTATCTTTTTTTCACTTTCTCTTCCACGTTCTTGTATTCGTTTTTGCAATGTCGTGGTACGTGCACGTAAATAGACAAGGATATCTTGCTTTGGAAGTTTTTCTTGTGCTTGTACATATTTCGCTTCGTATTGACAAAACTCTTCTGTTGTCATGTTCATTTGTATATGTTGTGCTTTCCCAAAAATATGATAATCCTCTTCCAAAGTCCTATCTTCAATTATTATGCCGTTGGAATTCCGTATCAGGCTTTCTCGTTCAACTCGTTTTTGTAAGAATTCACATTGGAGTGCAAATGCTACTTTTAATGGATCTTTATAGAATTGGTCTAGTTTTTCCGTATTAAATGTTTCAAGGAAACCATGAACTGTTACATTATTCTCATTACTTTCTTCATACTCTCTTTGTGGCAGAGCACTAAGAAGAATTGGTGAGAATGGCGGTGACATACATGCACGGACTAACGTTGACTTTCCAACTCCAATGTTCCCCACAACTCCTATCCTCACTTTTTTCATGAACCCTAGAATTAAATCGTGGTTAATATTCTTTCTGTTTTTAAGATAGTAGTTTTGGAATTATTTATAAAAGAAATAAGCATTATACAACTCATGCGCTATACGATACTCGATTGTTATACGGATGAAGCATCCGGCCTCGGCGTTCCTCCATACTTGGGAACATATCCACGGTACATTTATGGTAAACTAACATCAGAAGGCCACGATGTTACATATCTAACTATTGATGATGTCCGTTTATGGAGAAAGTATAAAAATGTTAAGAAAGAACCTTCCGTGAAAGAAAAAACAAACATTTTGGTGTATAACACAACAAAGAACAGTGCTGAAAAAGTGTTTTCAAACACAGACACACTTATTGTTGTTTTAGGTGTGCACGTTCCGGGAAAGTATCTCAGTGCGTTACCAGGAACACTACAAGAAGTGATTTCTTTATTACACGGAATTAATGTCCATACAATTCTTACTGGTCCTGCTGTTTTGGGAACACAATTAGAAGGCGGTAAGTTTTTTGAAAAAGTTGATTTAAACTTTTTTGATGATGTCAAAGATTTTACTATGTCGTTTGACGACGTTGGAAAAATTGTAACAGTAAGTGCATCAATACTCACACAAATCCCAAGTACACGAGTTATAGAAATTGAAACGAGTAGGGGATGTAACGTTGGAAAATGTAGTTTCTGTACTGAACCATTAAAGAACTGTTTTGTAAACCGTTCAAAATCTTCAGTCGTAAAAGAGGTCAAAGCATTCTATAATGCTGGTGCACGACACTTTAGATTAGGTAAACAAGCAGACTTTTATTCTTCAGATGATCCCATTGGTATGTTGAAAGATATCAGAAAGAATTGTCCCGCGATAGAAGTTTTACACATAGATAATGCGAACCCCAATTCTGTTCTTGGTTTGAAAGGAGAAGCAATAACAAAAGCTATTGTTGAATATTGTACTCCTGGAAATATTGCTGCACTCGGTGTTGAATCGTTTGATCCTGTTGTTGTGAAAGCTAATGTGCTTAATACCTCTCCTCTTGTTGCGCTGAAAGCTATCAAAATAATAAATAAATATGGTGCAGAACGAGGAGAAAACGGAATGCATAAGTTTTTACCTGGGATAAACATTATTTTTGGATTAATTGATGAAAGTAAACAAACGCATACAGCAAATATAAATGCATTACAAACAGTTCTTGATGAGAATTTGTTATTACGACGAATCAATATTAGACAAGTATCTGTTTTTCCAGGAACGTTGCTTGAGAAGAAAGCAGGAAATAAGTTTGTGCGAAAGAATAAGCAGTATTATTGGAAATGGAGAAACGAAATACGGCAGAAAATTGATTTTCCGATGTTACAACGGTTAGTTCCTGTTGGAACTGTACTTTCGGAAGTTTATACTGAGATGTATGATGGCAAGACAACTTTCTGTCGGCAGTATGGAACATATCCTTTAATTATTGGTGTGAAAGGACGTTTACCATTGAAGGAGAAGATTAAAATTAAAGTTGTTGATCATATGTTAAGAAGTATTGTGGGAGAAGTTGTTGAGTAAAATTAATATAGTTCTTGATTAGTTTAGTTAAGATGAGAAATTTAAAAGTATTAATCCTATTATTGTTGATGAGTTTATTTGTAGTTGGTTGTTGTGATTTGTGTGATGAAGAAACTGTTCAAGAAACTAATAATGAGTTAACTGGGAATGCGGTTGTTGTTGGGGAAGGAGAGAATATAGAAAATAATTTTTTGGAAGGATTTAGTGCTCTTCAATTTTGCGAGATAGATAATGATTGTGTATATCAAAGTGATGGTTGTTGTGGTTTAGCAGTAAATAAAGAGAATTACATTGAAGATTATGTCCAGAAAGTTGGAGATGCAACTGGTTATTATCCACACTGTTACACTCAATGTAATATTTTTAAGAAAGCGTATTGTTCAGGTAATGATTGTAAATTAAAAACAGATTGTTCTGATTGTTCAGCGATTAAAGAATTTATGGAAAGGCAACATTGTTTTGATGATTATGTTCCCGCACAGGTTAAAACTGCTTGTCGGCAGTTAACTGAGTGTGGTTGTTGAGTGAGATTTCAAGTATAAGTTTTTGAATTTTTCTCTGTGTTTAGCAAAGGTTTTAATAATTTCAGTATCAAATAGTTGATA
The DNA here is from genome assembly GCA_002762845.1 of Candidatus Woesearchaeota archaeon CG10_big_fil_rev_8_21_14_0_10_36_11. Classification (GTDB taxonomy): domain Archaea; phylum Nanobdellota; class Nanobdellia; order Woesearchaeales; family GW2011-AR9; genus PCYB01. The sequence goes on along the minus strand of PCYB01000031.1, from coordinate 1,944 downwards.
AGGGGAATTGTTTTGGATGATTTCATCAGTAACTTGATCAAAAGCTTCTTCTCTATGATGATGACGGTTTGATGTTCGAGCATCAAGGACATCAACTATTTTTACAATACTGGCAGCAAGATGTCTACGGTTTTGTGGGGGTTGTTTTTCTGGACAAAGGGTTTCTGAATCTGAACTGTATTCAGGCCAGTGGTGAAATCCGGCAATATCAATTGTAAGAGTAATCCTAGTTTTTTTACTTCCCCCTTTACCAGTGATGTAATTAGGTAAATCTAAAATTAAAGGACCACAAGCAACATGAAACCTGAGAATTTGTTTTTGTGGACTATTTTCAGCAAATGTCTGATCAGAGTTGAGTAATGATCGCGGGAGACAGATTTTACCTAAATCATGTAAGAATGTGGCTTTAGCGATATCTCCTTCATATGTTTTAGGATCGTAATTGGGGTATTCAACTTGATGTTCTTCAATATGGAGTCTTCCAAGAAGTCCAGCGTAATCAGAAACTCTTCTTAAGTGTTCATGGTCTTCATCAACTTTACTGACTAAATCAACTAAGATTTGATATACTTTTTGTCTTCTTTCAGGGATTGAATCTCCTGTGGTTATATATCCTCTAATAAGAGAATTAATCTGTTTAGCTAAATGGTAAGTTTGATCTTGAATTTCTTTAACAATTAAAACAGTTTGGTTTTCATCTTGGCATTCCCCTAATTGTTTGATTTTCTCTTCAGTAGGATGAAGAATTTCCATGATGATATCTTCTAGTTCACTAAGAGTATTAATTCTGGATTGTTCTGTAAATGACATATTAAAAGAACATCTATACTAACAGATTTAGGAGGTTCTTATTTATATAAAACTTTTGGTGGAGAACCATAATTAATTTATAGTAAGGGTTAATTTTTGAAAAGAAGATGAAAATTGGAATTATTGGTAGTATGCAGTTTACGGATAAAATGGTTGAAGTACGTGATGAGTTAGTTAGGAAAGGTCATGATGCTTTTATAACAGATTTACATCATCCTTTTATTGGAAAAAATGATGAAGAAAAAGAAATTATTAAGATACACCAAAAAAATAATTTAGATGCGATTAGAGAATTCTGGAACAAAATGCAGGGTGCAGATGCCGTGCTAGTTTTAAATCATGACAAACACGGGACTAAAAATTATGTTGGTGGAAATACTTTAATGGAAATCGGTTTTGCTCATGTTTTGAATCAAAAAGTTTTTTTGTTAAATCCCATTCCCGAGATCCCTTATTATAAGAGTGAAATTGAAGCTGTCAAACCGGTTATACTCAATGGGGACCTGTCTAAGATTAGTGAGGAAATTAAACTAGGAACATATAAACATTTTAAAAGAAATTCGTACGAAGTCATTGAAATAGGTAGACATTCAGAAACTCTTGAAGAGTTTGTTGTGTATAAAGCGCTTTATGGTGAAAGGGATGTGTGGGTTCGTCCTAAAACAATGTTTTTGGAAAAAGTTTCTATTGACGGAAAGGAAGTTCCTCGGTTTGAATTTATTGGTTAGAAGTTTATTTCTGTAGATCTATGGAGATAATACTCTCTTCTTTCCGTTGGAAGTTTTCGTACTATTGTAATATATTCTCTTAGTAAATGGTAGCACTTTCCACTTTTGTGCGGTTCTGCAAGGTCTTCAATAAGTTTTTGTAATCGTTGCTCTAACATATCAATTTGAAGAATGTCCATATATTTTTCTTTGTTTTCATAATTTTTATATATTTACCATAGAATGTATAGAAAGTATGGGGTCGTAGTGTAGCTTGGAAGAGTTGATTTTATCTTCTCTGGGTTACTATCACTCACGGCTGGGGGTCGTGAAACCGGGGTTCAAACGCATACAATTAAATTTGTTAAACTGAAAGTCCTCGCGACCCCATATTTAATTTTAATAGCCTGAGCCAGAAATCTCCGCA
>PCYB01000075.1 GCA_002762845.1 Candidatus Woesearchaeota archaeon CG10_big_fil_rev_8_21_14_0_10_36_11 | reverse complement strand
TGTTAGAAATCAAGAAGATATTCATCAACTAAAGTTAGGGGCTTTCGCGTCAGGAAGCCCCGCACTTTAGTGCGGGGAGGATGTCACACAGAAAATCGCAACACTCTCTTTAGTAAAAAGAAAAACTGTTACTGTCAGAACAGCACGGAAAGTTGCAACAAAAACTATTTCACGTACAATTGTTGCTGCGCGAACTGGAAATAAAATTCATGACTCAAAATGTCCTTTTGCACGAAATATTAAACCAAAGAATAAAGTTGTTCTTCGGTCAAAAGTAACAGGACTAAATCAAGGTTATAAGTTGTGTACTTGTTTACACTAATCTTTTCTTTTTATAATTTTAAGGTAACCACGTCTTAGAATTCTTTAATTTGTCCGGAAGATATTTTTCCATAACAAAGTTTAAACTGTGGGCAGAAAATGCTTGCTGTTCAACCCTCACCCTCATCTTTGCCATTTGTTTCAACGCTTTTTGCCATTCTTTATGATGTAAACAGAACGGATCGTTGTTCAATACATCTTTAATTTTCTTAAAGTCTACCTCTTTTAACGGATGTGTTGGTAATTTATAATCTTCAATGTCTTGCGGCGTTACACCGATAAATTTGGCTTTAGGAACACAGAAAAATTCGTTAATGTGTGCGGCGTTTCCCGACCCTACTTTGAGCGTCCTATAAATTGAAAAATATCCGTAAGGGTCACCATCCGTAAATACATATACCGGTAATTTATTCTCGTCGGACAATTTTCTCATAAATCGTCGTGTTGCACGTGTGGGGACTCCAGACATAGCAATAATGACGCAATTTTCATTTTTCCAATATTTGTGTTTGTTAAGGCGTTCGAACATACCTGCAGTTTCTATTGCAAGGACAAACTTTGCGTTCGTTTCGAATTGTAAATGCTCAACTGAACTTGGAATTGAATATGCACCAGCACCAAATTTTGTACAATCAATTCTAAGCTCTTTCCCTGTTTCTTTGTCAATATCAATCACTGTCAATTTTCCTGCAACAGCACCACCTTTTTCGCCAGGAATAAACCCTATCTGTTCTCGGTTAACTCCCATCATCGCTTCTATATCGTCCATTACAGTATCTGATTCTGGTTGTTCCCTGAAACGTGCATCGCCCCAGTTCTTAGAAACATAATATGCCTCTCTCTTAGTTGCAATATCATCAGTCTCAATAAGTTTCTTTGAAAGATTCATCATTCGTAACGTCTGAGCAAACGTTTTTATTGTTGATGCGGTTAATGTTCGCGTTTTCTTGTTATTTAATTGTTTAAAGTATCCATCCTCGGTGTTATATTCAACGTTACTTAATGCTCGGATAGGCATCTCTAATTCGGGCTGTTTAATGAGTTTTATCTTCCCGTAAATTCCTTTTGCAATTTCTGTAATCTTTGCAATAACGTTTATGTCTTTTTTTGTTGTCATTTGTCGCGGTTTTTAGTTCAGATTAATGTTTTTTGTTTCTCTTCTGTAATCTTGTTTTCGTTACGCTCTTTAATTGGTTTTTCAGTTTTTACTTCTTTCTCATCTTCATAATTATCATCATTGTCATCTTGCTCTTTTCCAATTTTTGCCAATTCTTTGTCATACTCCGGGTTATCAATTTTTATTTCTTCTAATTCTCCACGAGCATGTTCCAGAATCTCGTAAAGGTTGTCCTCAACTTTTTTGGTGTTAATATCATCAAGACCAATAAGTTCTTTCAACGCATCTGCAACGTGAGGAATATACTTCTCAATATAACTTCTTTTCTTTCCTTCTTCTTTTATTCTTCTTTTTTTGTTTACAAACGATGCAAGCTTTCTTCCACATTCCTGTAATGCGCGTTTTATTTCTTTAACGATTTCTGGATAATGAGCAAGTGCTTCTTTTGATTCAGACGTAAATGGGACCCATACGGAGGACATATGAACAAGGATTGTACATGGTCCAGAAGGAAGCGAGTTTTTACTCTGCTGTAACCCATACGACCGCCATGCTGTATTTTGGATAGAATTTGTAATAGCACACGCTCCTTGTTGGTACAAAAGAGGAACTCTATTTGCAAAACGCATTACTCGGACGGTTGTGTCTCCTTCCTGCTCTCCACCGTATGCAAGGGCAGCTTCAATAATAAACGGATTACCACGATATACTGCAGGAGGTCGCGTCGTAGAACAATAGAACTCTGCATTAATTTCTTTTCTAAGACCTTTCTCAAGAAGTTCATTGGTAATGGGAGAAATACAATCAGTCGGCGGTGCAATAATTTTTGTCTTTTGAATGCCGTTGTGCAATTGTTCCGCCATTTCTCGCGAGAATTTTGCTGGTTTTGTGTTTGGTAAAAGAGATGAGTTCTGGCAAATTTCTTTTGCTGTGCCTGTTCCCACACGTACAAACTCTGTTGTCAAAAATTGTTGAAGTGTTTTCGCGTCTGTTGTTTCCAACATCTTAATAAGTGTACCCAGCTCAACACCGTACGGATGAAGTTTAATTTCCTTTGCTTCTGCTGGTAATTCTTCTGCTGCTCGAGGAAAAATAAATTGTTGCGCTTCAGGGTTTGTATAAATGATTGTTGCGTGCGGATTAACAATCGCTGTTTCTTTGATATATTCATCAACGGATTGCCGTCCTTTTGTATAACTACCCTCCAAATCTATTTCTATTCTTGTTCCATGATCCTTTTCGCTCCAATCAATTTCTCTATCATCTGAAACGTCTGGTTTGTTTGTCGTTGTATCTATTTTAAGTTTAAGTTGATGCGCAGGCTTATTCCTTCCAGTCTTAGATGTAATAACTGCCGGTTTTCCTGTTGTTAGTTGACCGTACAGAACTGCTGCGGAAATCCCAATACCTTGCTGACCCCGACTTTGTGCCAATTTATGAAATTTTGAACCGTATAACAACTTTGCAAAGATTTTTGGTAACTGTTCTTTGACAATTCCTGGCCCATTATCTTCCATGATAATTTTGAACCGTGTTTCGCCAAGTTGGATGACTTCAATGTTAAGTTCGGGTAATATTCGTGCTTCTTCACATGCATCAAGCGCATTATCAACACCTTCTTTGATAGCCGTAAGAAGTGATCTCCTTGGATTGTCAAACCCTAACAAATGCCTATTTTTCTCAAAAAATTCAGCAATGGAAATGTCACGTTGTTTCTTTGCAAGTTCCTCAGCTGACTTTTGTACCATGAGTCACATAGAAAATATGGTGTTTTTAAAGGTTTTGGAAAGTAAAGAGTTTTTCTATTTACGCAATTCTTCAACAATTTTCTTTGTTGTTTCTATATCTTTATACAATTCAGCGTGCATCCTTAGTCTTTTTGCAACATCAATATTTCTCTGAGAATCATCAAAATACACACAATTTTCAGCTTCTAAACCATTTTCCTCAAGAATATTCTTGAACGCGCGCTCATCAGGTTTGACGAAACCAGTTTCCCAAGAGAAGTATGCCCTATCAACCGCATCAAATAGTTCTGGGAAATGTTCTCTATAATATGTTGTCCTTTCTCTAAAATTGTTTGATAAAATAAATACTTTTACTCCCTCTTCACGCAATTCTCGCGAATAGTTAAACAGTTCTTGTACTACATGTTCACGAGAAAACCAAAAATCAAAAAATTCATCTTCTGTAAGTTTTATGTTCCATTTATCCAAATACGGTTTCCATAATTCATAACTTGAAGGGGCGTTCGGTTTTCGTACTTTTGGCATAACATCCTTAAGAGCTGCCATGAACAATTCGGAATCGACACCATATTCTCTTTCTATTGTATCACTTACAAATTCTCTTTCAATAAAAACACCGTTCAAATCAAAAATAATGGCTTCTATCATGTTCTACACTCGTTCACTCATCATTGTTTCTTTCTTTTTCTTTTCAAGGAAACTAAATACTGTCTTGTGCATTGATCCCTGGAGCAACATTGCAACTGCTTGACGTGCGATAGAGACATGCATTGCATCGCCGATAATACCAATAGTTTTTCCATATACGGATATGTGACAATCGGTTAATCGTTCAATCTCTTCACGAGACTTTCCTTCTTTTCCAATAACTCGTCCTTTTAACCGTTGCATAGTATTTTGACTTTTTCCTGCGATTTCTTTCATGTCAATAAGTTCGAACGCATACTCTTCATTTGCCAATAATAATGCCACTTTTGGATTAAATCCGCGCGCGATAGCTTTCACAATATGTTTTGTATTGTATAATGCAAGGCCATCCTGCCCGTTAATAGTAACGTCACCTTCTTTGGTTACATTAAGCGTACATCCTGTAGCTTCTTCTATTTCTTTCTTTGTTATGCCATCTTTACCTATAAGGACAGCAACCCGTTCTTCGGGAATTTTTAGTTCGTATGCAAATTCGTCTTCCATTATGTATCACTTTTGTGTTATGCGTTAGCATCCTAAAAATCTTTTTAATGATTAGATTTTTATGATTTTTTTTAATACTTCCCCTACTTTTGCATTAATTCCAAACTTTTTAAAAAAATGTACAATGTTCTTTATGTCTCTTTCTAACAATTCGTCAGAGTTTGGTGTTTTCGTAAGGGTTGCTTGAGAAAAATCAATTAAGACTGCTTTCCCATTATAATTAAGAATATTGAATGAGCTTAAATCGCCATGAATAAGACCATTTTGGTACATTTTTCTCATTTGATTAATGACGTCTACAAAAAATTCTTCTGGATTTTCAGGATGTGCATCTTTAAGTGGCGGTGCAGCCTCTTCATCTCCAATAAATTCTTCTACAATAATATGATTTTTCCACCCTAACGCTTTTGGAACCCGAACATTCGATTTTGCTGCTTTAAGGAGGTTTTTATATTCACGCTGTGCCCAAGCAAGGATAATATCACGTCGTTTTCGCCGAAGGAAATCATATCGTGGATCCTTTCTGATATAATCATACATCGTATTAAAATCACAATTTTGCACCCGGTAAATCTTGACAATGACCTTATCATCTCCTTGTAATGCAATAAACACATTGCTTTCTTTCCCTACTGACAATGGTCCTACAAGTTCGTCAAATATACCTTTACTTTGGAGAGTGAATAGTGTCCTGTTTGTAAACTCGTCAAATACTCCTTTGATAGTTCTGAACCGTTCCTGATATGTAAGGGTTACCATAATGAAAATATTTACTTTTGGTTATATTAAGTTATCTTTAATTTTCCTTGCCTAATACTTTCTGACGAGTTGTTCTTTCGTTAGAATTATTCGGATTTTCTAAGTATGAAACAATTGCTTCTGCACATTTTACTGAGGGCATACTTGCTGTATTGACTTCAAAATCATATTGTCTGTTTATATGGACACGGTTAAAGTGATACTCGGCAGTGCCTTCCTTTCTGTAATCGTCTCTTTTCTTTTCTCTTAACTTAAGAACATCTAATGGACATTCTATTCTTATTAATATTACTTTATAATCAGCAAATTTATCTGCAAAATCTTCTGCCCAATGGGGTTCTTGAAGGAAATGGTCAATAACAACATTTTCTCCAGCTGAAACTCTTTTTGCGAGTTCATCGTGGAATTTTGATACTACATAGGTTAATACTTCATCTTCTGTTTTTTCATCGAGTTCTGATCCATATAATATATTGAATCTCTGCCCAAAACCATCTATCCCAAGTTTGACAGTTAATTAAAAATAAGTGTTCTAGGTTTGTAAGTTCTACCATGAAACAAACAAACACTAGAACAAATGGCATA
>PCYB01000023.1 GCA_002762845.1 Candidatus Woesearchaeota archaeon CG10_big_fil_rev_8_21_14_0_10_36_11 | reverse complement strand
CATTCGAAAAATGAAAGCGGAGAATTAATAAAATGAAACGAAATAATCTATCGAAGGGAAATTATTTTAGGATAACACAGGAAGTTTTTTCTCCAAAAACAAACATTTTTTAAGTACTCTCAAATTTAATTTTTTGCAAATGGCTTCTTTCCCGATTGATACATTTTTCCCTCATGAAACTATGCGTCAAGAGCAAGACAAACTTGTTGAAGATGTTGAAAATGCACTTACACGCGGACGTATACTTCTTGCTCATGCTCCTACAGGCTTAGGCAAAACTGCAAGTGCTCTTTCCGTCGCTCTTTGGTACGCGTTAGAACATAAAAAAAAGATATTTTTCCTTACAAATCGGCATACACAACATCATATTGCTATTGAAACCCTTCAGAAAATACGAAACAAAGCAGGAACACAATTTTCATGTGTTGATTTAATTGGAAAGCGATGGATGTGCAGCCAGGAAATTTCGGGATTGTTTGGCGTTGATTTTACAGAATTTTGTAAATCTGTTGTTGAGAAAGGAGAATGTGAGTTTTATATCACGACGCGAGATAAGAAAGGGCTGTCTGTTGCTGCACAAGCGTTCGTAAGCGAACTAAAGCAAATGGGTCCGTTACATAATGAAGAGATTATTACATTAAGTAAAGAGCGAAAGATGTGTAGTTATGAAATTGCTCTTGCCCTTGCAAAAGATGCAACGATTATTATTGGCGATTATAATTATCTTTTTAATCCGTTTGTTCAATCAACACTTTTTAAAAAGATGGACATTGCGTTAGAAGATGTTATTGTTATTGTTGATGAAGCACATAACCTTCCCTCACGAGTAATAGACATGTTAAGCACAAATCTCAGTAGTTATGTTCTCAAGAATGCAGTATACGAAGCAAAAAAGTTTGGGTATAATGGCGTGATTGTCTGGTTACAAGAATTAATGAGAATTCTTACTGATATGACTACCTGGACAGATGGAACGAAAGAAAAAATCATACAGAAAGATATTTTTATTTCTGCAGTAAAGAAGATTACAGATTACGATAATCTTGTCAGTGAACTCGAAACTGCTGCTGATGAAATACGAAAAAAACAGCGTAAAAGTTACCTTGGTGGCATTGCAAACTTTCTTCTTCAATGGTTAGGGGAGGATAAAGGATTCTTACGGTTTGTGTCTGAAAGAACGACGAAATATGGACCAAACATCGTGTTAAGTTATACCTGTCTTGATCCATCGTTACTTACAAAAGATATCTTTGCATCAGTTCATGCAGGCGTGTTAATGAGTGGGACCCTCACACCCGTTTTTATGTATAATGATGTGTTAGGAATATCACGCGGGATTGAAAAAGAATATCCTTCTCCGTTTCCTACTGAAAATAAAGTTTCGTTAATCATCCCCAAAACATCAACAAAATATACTTTACGTGGTGATGAAATGTATAAACAGATTGCAGAAACGTGCATGAACGTATCATCTCTAATTCCAGGCAATGTCGCTCTTTTCTTTCCATCGTATGATTTACGGGACAAGATTAGTTATTTTATTACATCAAATAAAAAGTTATTTTGGGAAAAAAGTGATATGAGTAAAGAGGAGAAGAACGTATTACTGAACGATTTTAGGTTAGAGAATGAAAAAGGTGGCGTTCTCCTTGGCGTTACGGGTGCAAATTTTGCAGAGGGTGTTGATCTCCCTGGAAACTTATTGAACGGTGTTATTGTTGTTGGCTTACCACTTGCAAAACCTGACCTTAAAACGCGTGAAGTTATTCAATATTATGAAGATAAGTTTAGAAAAGGATGGGACTATGGATACACATTTCCAGCGTTGAACAAATGTTTCCAATCTGCGGGTAGATGTATTCGTTCAGGGACTGATCGGGGTGCGGTGATATACTTAGATGAACGATTTGTATGGAAACGATATTATGATTGCTTTTCTCGTGAAGGTCTTATTGTAAGTGTTGAGTATGAAAAGATATTGAAAGATTTTTTTAAAGATTCTTAATTCCTCTTTTTTTCCTATCAAAATATACTTCTTGCCAGAAATTATTCATCTCACGGTGTCCAGCACAGGTATATAATTGACACCACATAGGCATCCTAAGTGGTATTATACACATACGGGCTTCTTCATCTAAAAACACACATACACCAAGCCCTTGTTGTCCATCCGTTTCTTTGTTTCTGAGAAAGTATTCTCCATTTTTTGAAACCACATTTTCCAGACCAACTTTTTCAACTTCTCCAAGTTCTAAAGGTTTTTTTAGAATATAACAACATGCACTTCTACAATATTTTACTTTTGGGCCGTTACAAATAGTAGACATAGCAGACTACTATTTTTACATAATTAAAACATTTGTTTTTCTTGATACATTATTGTTGTAATGTGTGTTTTCAAACAACCAGTATACAGATTAGTAACATTTATATACTAGTTATGCTTTACCTACAAATAAGAATAAGAGATTACATCTCACGTTCAAGGGGCTCCCACGGAATTCTACCACCCTCACCCCCTCTTCCGGGGGCCCCCTTTTTCTTTTTTTTCATTATTGTTTACTTTTAGAATACGAAACGAGCTGATCTACATATGATTGTATGTTTATGCTTTGAGGAACATGACGAATGTACATATGATGACTTACATCAAGTGAATATGTCTTAAATATCTTGTCAAAAATGTCTTTCTTTGTACTAACATGTGAGATATTTGTATAAAAAGTTTCTTTATTGTTGAATAGTATTCTGTTATGATAAAATATGTATGGCAAGTGTGCTCTGTGAAATGTAATATATGCGCCAACAGTTATTATTAATAAAATGAAGATGAACGCAATTGTTTTTATCAGTGTTTCTTCACTTCCTGTAAGATTAAGTAATGCAATGTTCAAGAGAATACCTATATAAAAAACTATTCCTAAGATGATGAATGACATAAATTTAGGCACGATTGTCCTGGTCTTATTTTGATATAATGTATAGAGTGGTTTCTCTTGTTGTAGTTCCATTGAGAAAAAGAATAATGTTATGATTTATATGTTTTATGTGCTTATTTCTTAACTATTTAGTAGTTATATTAGAAAGTTATTTAAATTGAACATTCAACTTAAATAATATGTACACAAAAACAGATGCTAACATTGAAATTCATGTCCATCCTTTTTTAGGAAATAACACCATTCTTGAAGTAATAAGTGCAATGAAAAGAACAGGGATTGATATTGCATCTTTAGAAACATTAGATTCTACTTTATTCCCATCTGTTGTTAAGCAAGTTCAAAAAAATTATTCTGCTATAGTTGTTGATGGTTCTGGTATTATTTTGCCTAATGGTATTGTTTTGCTAAATGGGCGGGAGTATAATACCAAAGAAGGATTTCATTTAATTACTGTTGGATATTCGGTTGACAAAGCAAATCTTCAATCAGAGATGCGATACGTCATTGATAACGCATTAAAGCATGATGCGTTAGTTGTATTAGATCATCCGTTTGTTGATAATCATAAAACAAAAACCGCTGGCCACATTTCGTTAGAGATGGAATATGATTTAGAAAAATTGTGCAAAGAATATTCTGGACACATAACTCTTGAATGGAATGGATATTGTAAACCATGGATGAGAAGAGTTTTGCAGACTGTCCTCAAGGGGGTTGGTCATAAAACACTGTACTATGATGTTAATAAGAGAGCAGATGAATTTTCAGCAAGATTAAAAGAGGAAGGATTTAATGTTCCTGTTGTTGCTGATACGGATTTACATGCGCGTAATAGTCGGCTTTTAAGAGCCATAGGTACCGCAAGATTGATTACAAGTGTTGAAGGAGAAACAGCGTCAGATATTGTTCATAGTATGAAAGCAAATATCTTTGGCGGCAATTATCAAAATGTTAAAGAATATGTTAGTATGTGGCATTTACTTCAGGCATTTTGTTTTCCAGTCCTATTTCCAAATACATTTGAGAAGCCAAGGTCATAATTTTAAAATATATACAATGGGCCTGCCCGGACTTGCACCGGGGACCTCCCGCGTTCTAATCCAATTGGATAGTCAGGCGGACGTCATAGCTACTAGACTACAAGCCCAATACGTTCATTAATTGTCAATTGTTTTAAAAGATTATTGGTAAAATAATTTACGAATTACCATTGTTGCATAACTTCCTTTTGGTAATGAGAATGAAACGGTAACTTTATTCTTACCTGGGTTCAACTCATCTTTTTCCATTATACCAAAAACAAGATTCTCTACTTTAACAAAAACATTCCGCAATTCTCCTTCAAGTGTTAATTCGGGTACTTGTTTGATAATAAAATCGTTGTATGTTATCTCCTCTTTTTGCATTATGATACAAATTAGTGAACGTACATCTTCAGTTTCAAGGTCGTCACTCCCAAAACCAACGAGTGGGACTTCTGTTTCCACCAATTTTTCATTATCTTCTACAAAGACAAACTCACCTAAAGAATAAGGAACTTTTCGTGTAACAACACATTTTTTTTCTAAAAATGTTCTTACTGTTTCATTCCACACATAACTCTGATACGCGTTAATATACATTCTTAACATTCGTAAGGGTAATTCCTTTAGTGCTCCAATAAAATCTGTTTTAGGAACGTGTTCCATTACTTCTTTATGATCAATGAGTTTTACAGCGTCTGAAAATTCTTTTTTGATCAAATGTTTGCCAATCATCGCATTATTCTTTGAAAATCTTTGTTCATCAAAATAATTTTCTACAAGCGATATTTTTTCAGAAGGGACAATATCGATATTTCGTACAACTATTTCAAATTCATTTCTTTTAAGATCACCTAACGAAATGGGAACATTGCCCCACCCAACACATTCAATTGTCACATTATTGATTACAACATCTTTCAACCTTTCTTTACGTACATTAAGAATTGAAAAAAGTTGTTCTGTTATTGCATGTTTGTCTTTACTTCCAGCAAATCCAATAGTATTCTCTTTAATCTTCAATTGTTTAGCCAATTCTTTCAGAACATCAATGGTGTTACGATCTCTTTTAGTTATTTTCACGTATGCGTATCGTCCATTTTTATTGATTGCAATAGTACTTATTTCTCGCACTATGAAATCCTCTGGAAGCAGTTTTAGTTTATACATTGTAAAATCTATACTCCATGAACACTATTCTTGTTTCCTGTACATTATCAAAGAAGATAGTACTTCTACAATTTCTAAAGAATGTAAACGCAGCACCTTCATTACTTTTGATTTGTTTTTCATCAACCTCTTTTGCATTAAAGCCTTTTCCATTTTGTTGAACACCTATAATAAAACCGTTTGTACCTAACCATATCCTGAACGCATGTGGCGCTTTAAATTCTGAATGAGTAAGTGTGTTTGATCCAACTTCATTCAAGAAATATGCCACTTCATCATTATCATTATAATGGAGCCAATTGTACAAGTCAAACTTTTCTGGTAATACTGTACTATACTGTGCATTTAGAAGATCAACAACATTCCATTTAGAATTTCCATATTGGGTAATCATCATGTTAAGCATAGGGTCTTGTAATGGCATCTCTTTTTCGTGTACAATAAATTCATAATATTCTCCCGTATGCCTAATTGATCGTAATGCGTCTGGAAGGGTTTCAGTAAAGTTAAGTGTCATAATATTGTTTAATTGAGCTTGTTTTTTAAGATTTGCTCTTTGTTAGTCTCCGACAAAAGTAAATTATAAGTACTAGGACATCTTTCTATTTGGAATGATATCTAAAAAAGAAAGGGAATTAATT
>PCYB01000061.1:5943-9118 GCA_002762845.1 Candidatus Woesearchaeota archaeon CG10_big_fil_rev_8_21_14_0_10_36_11 | reverse complement strand
TTTTCATATTAGCTACAAAGTAGCTAAAGAAGTAAATAAACTTTTCTATACTCGAGAATAGTTGTGGAACTTCAGAAAGCTAAATAGTTACGACGAAGGTAAGTTCGGAATAGTCTTTACTCTATCTTCATTCTTCGTACTTCTTTATGCAACCAATCGTTATATTCAAAGAAAATACGTCCAGAATCAAGTTTTCCAACTGTATCTTTAACTTTATCAGAAATTATATGGAATACATCATTTGCTTTCGTGACAAAATCTGCTTCCAAGATTGAATAATCTTTCGTTTTTTCTGCAATGTCAACAATTGCCTGTTTACATCGTGCTCGTAGTTCAACATTTTCCCAGACGGCACTCCAGTCACCAGCAAATTCTTTTACCTTTCCCGCCATACGTTTAAGAATCATTGAATTACCGTTCCGCAATTCGTCAGTAATTTCTAACTGGTCAGTTTTAGGATTGTATATCATAAGGTCAACAAACGCTCCTTCCTTAAGAGGATCATCGTCCCATTCTTTACGCACTTCTGTTATACGAAGAATACGTTTATACTTTTTAAGACCAGAAATGACTGGATTTGTTGTGACGATAATGTCAATCGCTTTAAATGACGTTTTGGGAACGCCAATGTCGTTCACAACCCGATCATACACACCATAAGGCGAGTCTGCATGAATGGTTCCTGCAACAACGTTTGCAGCGGCACCAACACGCATCGCTTCAAATAACGCAATTGCTTCCTTGCTTCGTACTTCACCAACAAAAATTGCTGAATCGCCCATACGTAACGTTGACCGTATTCCAATAGATGGATCAACTTCTGAACCTGGCGATGATAATGCTGACGCAACTTTTAACGATTCGATGTTGTACCCTAACGCGCGCATAGATTCTTGTGGAAGTTCAAACGTATCTTCAATCGTAATGATACGCGTTTTTCGCATGATTTCTGTTAAGAACGAGCCAAGGAGTGACGTTTTCCCGCTTGACCGTGTTCCTGCAACCAAAATGGCTGCATTGTTATCTATGAAGAAACTTATCAGTCCTGCAGCTGTTGAATCCATATACTTAATTTTTGATTGTGTGTATAATGGAAATGTCCATGGGAAATCTCTGTGCCGTCTGAACGAAAATGCTAAGCCAGTAGGACTTAAAGGAGCAGTTATGACAGACACCCTTGAACTGAACCCAACTACTTTCAGTTCTGTGTCAAGTATTGGGTTAGCTTCATCTAACGGCCTTCCTGAGATAAGACGTAACTTTGTTGCCCAACTTTCAACTTCTGAATGTGTTGGGTATACGTTCGTGTAACAATCTCCATAATCCTGATGCACAATAAAAATAGGTAACTCACCATTAGGAGAATTAATGTTAACATCCTGAACCTTAGGATCTGCTAATAATAATTCTACCATGCCAAAACCAACAGTGTACCGTAAAAGTGTACGTGCAAGTTGGTCAATTCGTTTATCTTGTATTGTATTACTTTTATGTTGTAATAAATCTTTCAATAAATCCCTCCCGATACTTAAAAACACTTCACGCATACGTTCAGGGTCAACAAACTCTTCCCGTGTTGGTTTATGTTCTGCCATGATACGTTTTGCATCATCAAGAAGTTCATATTCGTCTTCTGTGAAACGAAATTCCGGAGGAGTTATGTGATACATAGTTTTAATATCATCATCAAAACTAAAGATGTTTACTTGGCTGGTATCTTTTCCAGACGTAAATTCATAACTTTCTACAAAATTTCCTTCCGGAAACTCTGTGATAAGTTTTGTGTACATGAAACCTGGTTTTGTTGTCGGATTGAACACGTTTTGATATATTTGGCGTGTTCCAAGGTCATACTCCTGTGTGTGAGGCATAAGTGTTCTGATAAGTCTTGTCTGCTCGATTATCATAATGGCTTCTTGCATCATCCGTAAGAACATCTGTTGACTCTGCAAGTGCCGTTCATCGATAATGTTATCTAGTATAGCTTTTTCTTTCCGTTCAAGACGTTTAAGTTCAACAAAAGCAGCAAGTGGATCTTCTTTTAACCGACTCGAAATGAGTCGTTGAAATTGCGCATAACTTCCTCTAATATACCGTTCATGTTGTGGGTCGGTAATCAATCGTGAATGTGCCTGTCGCTCATCCCGATTGAGCTTTTTGTATACAGCTGCAATTTCGTTGAGGATAGATGTTTGTGCGAAATCATACTCATATTCTCGCAGTTGTGTCAGGATAATAATCGTTATCCCAGAATTTGCTAGAAGGACGTCAATAACCTTACTCATACATATCTTACTGTATTCAATTGAAGGTGGAAACGTACATTTTTCTAATGATATCTTGAGTACTTTATTTTCTCCTTCATGATATGTTTCATACTCAAAACATTTTGTAAGTTTATCTGGCACCATCTTTTTTAGTAGAAGAGTTCGTTGCTGTTTATTATATTTTCTGTGGTTTAGGGATTAATGGAGATGAGAAAATATCCATAAAGTATAAAAACAAACTTTCTTTTATTCCATTCAATGGAAATTAGAAAGAAAACATGGCCCGAGTTGTTTCAGAAGATGTGTGATGGGAAGAAGACAACTGATCTTCGATTAGCCGATTTTAATATTGCTGAGGGTGATACGCTTGTATTAGAAGAATATGATCCTACGTTAAAAAAGTATACGGGACGAACTCTCAGAATGAATGTAAAGAATTTGACTAAAGTTCAGTTGATGGACTTTCATACTTCTGAAGATATACAAAAGCATGGTCATTGGGTTATTGAATTGGAGAAGTAATCTTACAAAAGATATTTAAGTGTTGTTTGAATTCTAAACATACTAAACATGAAACAAATAATTATGATAATAACATTCTGTTCTTTGATTTTTCTTACTGGGTGTGCAAAAGACATTACACAGGCAGATGCTGGTGGTATTGCAACAACGTATCTTATCAACCAAATAGGTATTGAAGAACCTATTGTAGTTCATCAGGTAATTCTTAAACAAGATGGATGGCATGTCCAGGTCATGATTGGTGATGATGAGGGGACGGTTATTCTTGATAGAAAAGGCGAGTTTGTAACGTTAGAAGCGTATACGTGGGTTTGAAAACATTAATCAAAACCGTGAGGGCCACAGTTTGCATATCGCCATTCTCTCTTTTGCCGAATATCTTCAAT
>PCYB01000061.1:0-5927 GCA_002762845.1 Candidatus Woesearchaeota archaeon CG10_big_fil_rev_8_21_14_0_10_36_11 | reverse complement strand
GAACAACATACCATTCTCCTCCACACAGTTTCAAATGAACAAAATCAGTAACCATTGGTCCTTTACATTCATAAAAATGTGGGTGGAAAGAATTAGGTGGTGCTCGAACGGGCCTAGTAACATATCGTTCCATTATTTCATCTAGAAACATTTTCATTTATTTAATTATTTCTCTGCTCAAAACTTTATTACACTAAACTAACCAGTTCACTATTATACAATACTCACATAAGTTTATTATATTCTCTTTCATATAATATAAGACTATGGAACAGCAGCCAGTACAACAAGATTCAGCGTTTGATTCTGCTAAATTGTACGTATGGATAAAAGCGTTAGAGAGTAAGGTAAACAACCTTTTGAGAGAACTTGATGTGCTTAAGAATGATTTTGTGAGAAAGAACATGAGTTTAAAGAAAGAGTTGAAAGTGTTAGGCGATGAGGTTTTAGAACTTAAACGATCACAAGACAATTCATTACAAAAGATGGACATTATCATTAAAGAACTTAAAATGACCGCTGGGTACGAAGAAGTGCAAATACTCAAAAAGTATGTTGACTTATGGTGTCCTATGAACTTTGTGACGCAGCGCGATTTAGATCGTGCAATTGATGCTCGATTGCATGATGTAAAACAAAAGAAATAAATAATGTAAAATTATAAGAGGAGTAGGTGATAGATAATGGCTACGGATCCAACATCAGAAATTATGGAATTACGAAATCAGGGATTAACTGATAATATTATTGTTGATGAACTAACAAAACGAGGATATTCTCAGGAACAAGTATATACTGCGCTTTCACACGTTGATATGGGCTCATCATCACCATCATCATTTTCTTCTAACGGTTCATTTTCTGGAATGCCTTCGTCTCAGTCGTCAGAAGGCAATATCTATGAACGTATAGAAAGCATTACTGAAAGTATCGTTGATGAAAAGTGGGATGATCTTATTGCAGAAGTGAAAAAGATTATCGAGTGGAAAGAACGTGTTGAATCGGTACAATCAAAACTGAATAATGATGTAGAGAAACTTAAAGAAGACTTTAAAACGCTTCATCAGGGCGTCCTTGGAAAGGTTGAGGAGTACGACAAGCGTATGATTGATGTTGGAACAGAACTGAAAGCTGTCGGTAAAGTTTTTAAAGACGTCATTCCCGAATTTGTTGAGAACGTGAAAGAGTTAAAAGGAATAACAGAAAACGTCCGAAAGAAATGATTTTTAATTTTCTTTAAATAACGTACACCAAGCTTCAAATTTCTTAACCTTGTCTTCACAAAGCGTGGTTAGTCCATTCTTTATTTGTTCTAATGATTTCTCTTGCTTTAATCTTGTTGGTGTTTTTGAGAAAAAGCAATCAGCAAAACAAATTATTTGTTCTTCTATTGATATTGGATTCATGTCATGTTTAGGAATAGGTAAGTTTTCTTTCTCAATCTCTTCTACCGAAATTCCAACACCAATATGTCGTTCACAAACTTTAGCATGTTTTGGAAATCCTTCTTTTTCTAAGATTTCCTTCCCTAAAATTCCATGACAAATATATTCTTTATCTCCGTAACAATAAATCTCTGGATCATCAGTTAGATATATCCCAATATCGTGAAGCATAGCAGCTTCTTTGATAAATTTCAAATCAGGATTGAATTCAGGAACCCTTTTTGCAATCTCTATTGCTTTCTTGGCAACCAAAGCACTATGTCTTACTAATATTTTATAAGCTTTTGATTCTGGTTTATAATATTTCTCAATTATTTTTAATGGATTCATAATTAAATGTTAAAACTCGTCCTATTTAAAAAATCTTACTACTATTAATTAATTCTGAGAACCGGTCAATAATGCTATTGCAAATATCATGATGATAAAGATAACACCGAACCCAAGAACTTTTGGGTGGAACATAGTTGCAAAGATGTTTTGTTCAAAACTTCCCGTTGCGACACTTGCTTCGCCATCAACGGTTGTTGATGTTGTTTGGTTTCCGGTTTCGTCTAAATACGGTCCGATACTTTGACCAAAAACATTTCCAATTGCAGCAAAGAGGATAATAAGGCTAACACCAATTATTACCCATGATATGCTCTTATCTCCTTTGAGATACGAAAATATATCCTTCTCACTCGCGCCAAATATTTGGAAAATAAGAAGCATAAGAATAAAGAAAATAAATGCAATCACAAACCACGGAATCATAAAGTTGATTACCTGAATAAGTGAATCAGACAGTAATGACATTAACGCGATTGCAACAGCAATAATGGAATTGAGCGCAACCGAATCGCCTAATGGCTTTATTTTTTGCAAAAGTCCAAGGACAATTGCAAAAACAAACAGTATTGGAAATAGGGAACTAAACGATTGGAACAAACTTAAATCTAATACTGTTGCCATTGTATATCATTACTTATTTTTTCTCAAAAAAGTCACCAAACCATTTTCCAAGGTTCTTGACTGATTCCAATCCTTTTCCTTTGTTAGGTTCTTTTGTTATTAACCATACAACAAGGCCGAACGCAAGGATAATTATAAGGAGTTCTGTTGTTTCTTCTGTCCACCATGAAAATGCTTCGTATGGTCCTGTCCAAAAGTTAAGTGATGCACCAAAGATGTAAGCTATGAAACCGATTGCTGCAATTGCAATAATGGGTGCAGCTTTCTTTGAAAAGTCTGTTCCAAAGATTCCCATTAGGAGGAGTAACATAACCGCGGCAACCGCAACTAATGAAATGCTTGGAATTGCTTCATTCATTACCTGGACGGGATCGTATCCTAAAGGGTACGTACCCATAACGTGCGGAGCGACAAATATTAATCCTAATATTAACGCAATAACAACCCTGAAATTTTTATGATCTTTAAATAGGGGAACAAATGCTGTCACTGCAAAAATTATTGTAAACACAAGAAGGAACGGTAAAATAAAGTCCATAACCCCAAATGTTTGAAAATATGTTGTAATTGTTGAAATACCTGCGCCTACCATTATGAAAACCACCTCATTTGAAACGATATTTTATTCATTTTTTTTGTCCACTTTTGATTTTGGAGCATTATCTTTTGTAATGAACCACATGAAACCTATCATGAAAATGACAAAGATTATTGCTGCTGCCCACGTTGCGTCCCAATATACAAACAGTGCGAAGACGAATTGGAGCCAGTCAAGTGCATTAAGAAAGATAACGATGATGGCAACGAACATCATTATCATGAAGAACTTTGTCCATCCTGGCATCTTTTCAAGTGAAAATTCATTGTCTTTGAAAAACACACCAACAAGGAGAAGGAAACAAACTGCAAGTACTAAAAGAAGAACAACATTTGCCATTACTTCATTGATGACACTTACTAACTGTGTTGATGCTATGACAAGCAATGCGACGATAAACGCAACGATAGAATTAATATTCTTCTTTGTATATTCTTTCCCATCAATCTTTTCAACGCCTAGAATTTTTGTCTTTTCAAAGATTGCAAAGACTATTGTGAACACTAAAAGGAAAGGTAAGATAACATCGTAGATACCAATCTTTCCAAAAAAGTCTATTACACCTCTGAAAATACTTTCTTCAACCATCTCTTTTTTTTCCTCGTATCTTGAACTAATTAAAAAAACAGAATATATAAATGTTTTGTATTTAATGGCAAATACAAAGCCCAAAAATGTGAATATTTTTGATGTCTCGAAAAACAAGTAGATTTTTCATGATATTTCTACTCAAAAAATCTCCAACTTTTTATTGTATAAACGGTTCTTTTTATTTTTGTATGTGTTAAAAGCGAAGATTTTAAATACTAGTGTATTTTATTTTCCTGTAGGTGAGAGGTGTACAATAGTGCAGTTGAAAACGTTTGTTGTAATGCTTGTATTGATATTATGTTTCTCTTCTGTTCTAACCCTTGCTGATTCCACTATTACTGTCGAGACTATCAAGAATCAAATTAAACCAGGTGAAAATGCACAATACAAACTTACCATTACAAATAACGAATATGAAAACCAAAGGTATAGTATTTATTCTTTTGTTCAAGGTTGGGGTGTTGACCCTTCGCCGTTAAAAGATAGGATTATTGAAATTGGTGCGAAAGGTTCATACACCACAATTATCCAAGCGCGGGCGAACGAAGATTTCCCTCCAGGAATTTATTTTGTTTCGGTTACTATAGAAAGCGATCTTGGCGAACGGTACACGGAAGCGTTGAAAGTGTACCTTAGTCCCGAATCTCCAACCGATTACCTTCCATCAATACAAGCAACGGTTGACATGGACGAGAAAATAATCCCTCAAAATCCAGTTCCTATAACATTATTTCTTGAAAACAAAAATCCTCTTGACCTTCGTGGTTTAAAGATACGAATACAAAGTGATATCCCTGAATTTGTCAAAGAGGTATTTGTAGACTTACCTCCACTTGGCCGAAAAACAGTAGACTTTACTATCATTCCAAACCAATTTCAACAACCTAAAAAATATACATTATTCTTTGTATTTGAACGTGATGGTCAAACAGCAAAAGTGGTTGAACAGAAGATTGAAGTTTTGACAGTTATTCCGCCGTTTGATGTGTCTGTTGAAGAAGACACTATCTTTTTGAAAACGTTCAGATTCATTACAGTGACAAACCCAGGTAACGTGTTGAACACACAAAACGTAGAATTACCCATTTCTTTTGTAGGTTCATTATTTACTGCAGGAGTTACTACAGGAAAGAATGAGCAAGGTGATCGGGTTATCATACAAGAATTTTCTCTTCGACCGAATGAAACGGGATCATTCCAAGTAATTACAAACTATAGGTGGTTGTTATATCTTGCACTTATCATTCTCGCTACATTTATATTTTATATGTCTGTGCGGTCACCAGTATCGCTTCGCAAGACAGCTGTAACAACAAAAAAGGATGGCGAGGGAATATTATCTGAAATTAAAGTGACGATAGAAGTAAAAAATACGTCCTCAAAACCTCTTAAAGATGTAACCATAACAGATTTTGTTCCCCCAATTGCAAACGTTAAAAAGAGTCTTGAACTTGGAACATTACAACCAAAAGATATTCATCATACAAAGAAACATACTGCGGTTGTATGGTCCCTTGCAGAACTGGACGTTCATGAACATCGTTTAATAACATATAAAGTAAAAGCAAAACTTAACATTTTGGGATCTTTTAGATTACCTCGGGCAACTCTTGAGTATAAAAAAGGTCGGAAGAAGCGAAAAGCATATTCAAACGTATTTAGCTTGGGAAACAAATGATATCTGTATGCTTTATTTCCTGTGCTCAAAAGGGTTTTCTTTTGGCATCCTAATAAAGTCTGCAGTCTTTATGTAGGATAATAAAAAGATTTATATATGAGGGCGTGTATCTTGGAAGTAGTCATAATCAAAACGTGAGGGTGTCAAAATGAAGGATTTTTTTTTACAATTAAGAGATAAATTTTCTCGTCCTGTGGACGAGGATGAAAACCTTGGACAGCAGTCTGAGGAGTATGTAGAACTCAACTCAGAGTCACAGAAAGAAGATAGGTCTAAAGTTATCGTGCGGCCGTTTGTCATGGAAGAATTTGAAGATATTAAAGAAGTTCTTGATGTGCTACGTGAAGGATCGACAGTTGCATTGATTAACATCAAACCTCTAAAAGACAAAGACCTTGTCGAGTTGAAACGAGCAATTTCTAAACTGCGAAAGACGTGCGACGCAATTGATGGTGATATTGCTGGTTTTGGAGAGGATTACGTTGTTGCGGTACCATACTTTGGACGAATTCATCGACAAAATAATAGTACTGTTGAATAATTTTCATTTTTTAACTTTTCTTTTTGTGGCAGTGTAAAGTTATGAGCAATAGACATTTGGCATTAGCCAAAATCTCGCTTTGAGAAAAGCGTACAAAATTTCTATCATACTTCTAAATCT
>PCYB01000051.1:25640-26235 GCA_002762845.1 Candidatus Woesearchaeota archaeon CG10_big_fil_rev_8_21_14_0_10_36_11 | reverse complement strand
CTGAGATTTTCAAGAAAAATAAGTTAAATTTGACAAACTGTCAAATGGATATTTAGGATGAAATAGTTAGCAAACTGTCAAACTTGGGTTATAATTAAAAATTTCGATCAAAAAAAACACAGATAATCAGTTTTATCTGTAAAAGAATAGATAATCTACCAATATTTAGTCAGTTTATAAAAAAACTACGAACGTGATGAAGAAAAGAAAAACTTCCCAGGGGAAGGGTTAATCTTTTACTTTGTTGGTGTTCTATTGGTAATGCAACTTTTTGATAAAGACATAGCGATTGCAGCAATATTAACACTTGCTTTAGGAGATTCTGTATCGCATTTATATGGTGCAAAATAAGGGAAATTAAAAAATATTTTCAATGGTGATGAAGGAAAGCTATTAGAAGAACATTAGCCGGCACCGTTGCCGGGTCTTTAAGAGCAATGTTATTCATTCCAATTCCAGAACCAGTATTAGGAAGTTTTGCTGCAATGATGATTGAAGTAGTAAAGATTGATCTTAATGATAAAACATTAGATGACAACATTATCGTCTCACTGGTAGCAGGAACAGTAATATTCTTGATTAGAACATACTTATA
>PCYB01000051.1:0-25600 GCA_002762845.1 Candidatus Woesearchaeota archaeon CG10_big_fil_rev_8_21_14_0_10_36_11 | reverse complement strand
GGTATAATCACAGAGAAAACTGAAGAGCAAATCTCTTATGAGATGGAAATTGGAGAAAGAAATGAAGATGTATATTCAGAAGAGGGTAGAGAAAATTTAGTAGAAGATGATGAAATCTCTCCAGAAGAAGAAGAAATAAACTCAAAGAATCATAAAAAAAACTTATTCCATGAACTTACGCATCGCAGGATGCATGTCCATCATATGCTGTTTTGCAATCTCTTCATATAATTTATAGACAATCATTACTGCGAGAAGAATACCCGTTCCATTTGATAGAGCACCTGTAAGATCGGCAAGCGCTGCAAGTAAACCAACAGCTGCACCACCAACTATTGTCAATGGCCAGATGTATCGTTTTAGAATCTTTTCAAGAACACGTTCATCTCGTCGGAAACCAGGTATTTGTAACCCAGAAGACATAATTTGCTTCGCTTGACTTCGAGCATCCATACCTGCTGTCTGCATCCAAAAAATACTGAAGATAACTGCACCTACAATAAAAACTGCAATATAAATCAACGATTGTAATAACATGTTAAATGAAAAGCTTCCCTGAATTATGTTTTGTACGAGGTTTGGTGAACTGATCCAATAAACTAAACCACTTATAGGTGTGTTTCCAGAAAATGTTCCAAGAATAGGTAAACCCCAGTTTTCTAACAGCCGTGCAAAGAGTTGAATGTTAGCCATTAATGCGGCAATAAGGATAACAGGAATGTTTGATGTATAAAAAAAGTTTAACGGCCATCGCATACCATACCCCCGCACTTTACCAAAAGATAGTGGGATCTCCACTTTCATTGCCTGACCAAATACACAAACTGCAAATACTAACAACGTTGAAGCGATAGCAGCAATTTGTAATGCTGCAGTTGTGACGTCACCAATAGCAAGCGATTGAAATAATGCAGGAACTGCCCCCGCAGCAATCTCTGGGTTTGTTGGCGAAGGAAGAAAGTTGAACGTTCGAATAAATATTTGTTGTGCAACTCCCGCTGCGATAAACAAACTAATACCTGAACCAAAACCCCATTTTGAAACAACTTCGTCCATGAACATAATAACAAGCCCACCTAACACAAGTTGAAATAAAAGTAAGATTTCGAGTTGACCATATAATGACGTTCCCGCAAGTGACGCTGCAGGTGCCAAACCCCCCATAAGAACATAAATTGCTCCTTCTAGAACGATAAAGAAGATAGACAATAATTTCTGTAATCCCTGAAATCGTTGACGGCCTTCGGTCGTATTCGTATCCATGTTAAGGATACCAGTTCCAGATAAAAGTTGTAAGACGATAGATGATGTGACAATAGGACCAATACCCAACGAAATGATACTTCCAAAAGATGCCCCGAGAATAATGGAAAGAAATTCAAATTGTTGTAATGCGTTCTCTCCTAATCCAAACAATGGAATAAGACCCATCACAAAGAATAATACAAGAATGATTAATGTCCACTTTAGTTTCTCTTTAAACGGAAGTCTCTTCTGCTGAGGACCTTTGACCTCAGGAAGGTACGTTATAAACTTATCAAGTAACCCCATTTTGTATTTTTTTATTCTGATTCAGATTCTGGTTCTGATTCAGACGTAGACCCGGATGAGGACGAAGAAACTCCAGATTTTTTTGAAGAGACAATGTCACCACCAGCAGCTTTTATTTTTTCTTCAGCACGAGAACTGTACTGCAAAACACGAATGTGTAATTTTAATGTTGTGTTTCCTGTTCCCAATAATTTTGTGTATCCTAATGTTTCTAAGTCGATGGAATATGAATCGCCATCTTTAACAGCTTTTCCTTTTGCGACAAGCTTTTCCACAGTTTCACGAGTAAAATACCCAACATTTGTAGGAACTACAAAAACTACTTCACGACGTGGTCGGAAACCTCTTTTGCCGGTAATTACCATTCCACCAGCTTTTTTATGGCCTGCACGTTTTCCTGTACCTGCACGTCCATGTCCACCACGACTACCTGCACCCCTTCTTTTCTTACGGTGTCCACCGCCATGTGTTGTGTGACCTCGGTACCGGACAACTTTCTTTCGTTTTGTTATGACCATGATATTTCAACTCTATTTAGTATTATAACATTCTTTTAATTAAATTGTTAATTTTATCTTCCCTGTTACCTAATGCCCCACCAGCACTGAATGAAACTTTTATACCCTTTCGCCCAAACCCTTTCTGGGGAGGATTAAGTCTAAAGTAGGGCCTATATTTTTTACTGTCAACATCAAGTGTTTTGTATGAATATCTTTTCTTTGAATCTGTTGTTCTTCCCCTATATTCTTGACCACGTTTTGTTACAAGTTCTTTGAACGTCGCATTGTCTAATATTCCCCATGTAACGTAATCTTTGACTTTGATTACCATCCCTTTATTTTCAGGAGTATCGCGGAGTATAACACAATGATTTTTTCGAACTAAACGGAGCATAGCTAAAGTACTTTTGATATCACCAGACACATTAACTAAACCACGAACGAGTATTACTGCAATTCGCTTTTCCGCAACGTTTTTGTCTTGGTTTTTTTCTGGTTGTTGTTCACTCATTTCTCTTGTTCTCCTGAATCTGTTCCCGAGGTTTCGGGTTCAACAAATTCAACCGAGTCTATTGCTTCAACTATTAGTTCGGCTGGTTCAACTGGTTCAATACTACCAGTATGTTTGATCATACCTTCGACAATGCCCAACTTTGCAACATCCTCAGCAGTAATTTTGACTTCAGATAGTTTTCGAAGAGCATCAAGAAGTGCTTTAATTAAATTAAGTTTTGTTTTTGTTTGGCCTTTCGTTTTGCTCCATATATCTTTAATACCGGCCATCTCAAGAATCTTTGCGCATTCTTTCTCAATACATAATCCTTTACCCTGAGGAGCAGGCATAAGAGTTATACGAACAGAACCGCACTTTCCTTCAACGGAGAATGGGATTGAATTCGCATCACGCATATCAGTTTCCCAACTGCCACATCCACGCCGAATGCGCATAAGACTTAACCGTGCTTTTCGTTTCGCTTTGTCACGTGCAGGAACTGTTTCTTTACTTTTTCCTGTTGCAACACCAATAAACCCATTCCTGTTTCCGACAACTGCACAAGTCATAAAATGAATTTTGTTTCCTTCACATGTTTTTTTCTGTGTCTGACGGAAGATCCGTCGTTGGCCACCGCCAAACTTTCCTTTTGCTTGACCGATAAGAAGTAAATCTTCTTCCAAACCGGGCATTAAATGGTCAACAATTTCAGATTCAAGAATTGGAAGGCTTCTGTCAAATATTTCGTTAATGTCAGTAATGGTTCCTTCTTTTACCATTTTTCCGAGAGCAGTAGTTGGATTCCATTCTGCTTTAGGCTCGGGTACGTCCTCAATGTGTCGTTGATTCCGTTGGTTTCTTTGATGTTTTCGTTGTTCTGACATTATTTGCCTCGTGATAATAACTTCTGTTTTATTCTTTCAAATTCCGCAGTAATATTCTCTGGCAGGACTTTGTTTTTTAAATATTGCGTAAATTGGGATGATGTTGTCCCTTTTTCAGTAATGCTTTTTCCGTAGTTCTGTATATGTTCACCAGAAAGTCTTGCATCGTTAGGGAAAATAGAGTCGTCCCCATGAGGAACGGTAAGTCCTGCATCACAAAGCCCTTTCAGGAACGCATACGCTTTTCCACGTTTATGTGGAGTTTTAAACCCGGTATCGAGAATTGCTTCTGTTATTTTCTGTGTAAGAGCAGATGTACCTAAAAACAAACCAGTTAAGTATGTTGCGGGAATGTTCTTAAAAGAATATTTCCACCCATATTTTGCAAGGAACGTTGAATCTACTCCAACAAGGATTTTGTCCCCTTTTGTATCAAAACGAATGATTTGTCCTATGACTTTACTGTTTGTACTGCGGAATACAACTCGAGGTTTCTGGGAAAGTAACAACGTGCGACGTTTCTTATAATCAGTTTTTCGTTCTCTCTTACGTTGGTACAATACTGCTTTTGGTATATTTCGTGCCATTTCTATTTGTTCTCCCAGAGATTATGTTCTGTAACGTAAAGTTTGATGTGCCGCCTGTTTCTAAAGTATCCACCTTTACTTTTTGCATATAAAGATCTATAATTTGATGGCGTAAGTAGTTTCTTTTCACGTAAATCTTTAAGGAAAATACGTTGAACACGGACTTTTTTCATCCATAATTCCTTCCTGCTTACATTTGAGTGTTTACTTCCTTTTCTACTTCCCCTTCCTTTCTGGCGACCTTTCTTTTTCTGAGCAGCGATTTTCCGCGCGCCAGATTTCGATTGAAGGTTTTTTTTACTTTTAACGATTTTCTTTGTCGCGATAAATCCACGAATGTCTGAACGTGTAATCGCTTTCTTGATATCGTCAAGAGCGTCAGCTGCAAAACGCACCTTGCTTGGTGACACTTTCAAGATTTTTCCTGCTAATCGTTTTTTTGATCTCATTTTTTTATATGTGTATCAATGTGAAGTATTATTGTCTTTTGGTTATTGTCTTTTCTACGATTTTTTTATCTTCCATATCTTTAACAGTATCTTCAACAGATTCTGTATCTCCCACTTTAGTACTATCTTTGCTCTCCTGTTTAGCTTTCTTTTCTTTTTCTTTTTCTTCAGCTTTCTTCTTCCGCGCTTCTTCTTTCTTACTCTTCGTACTTAACTTAGTTTCTTTTAACTTTTTCCTGTCTTCAAGTTCTTGTACGACACGTCCGGTATACGCTGAGGGATCTTTTATATTCAAAAGCGTGATGTTTCGCTTCTGGGCTATTTGTATAAGTTCAAGTTTTTTCTTTTTGCCTGTAACCGCGCGTATGATGGCACCTTCGGTTTTCGGATCAATTTTGTTCATATCACGAACACCGGAGACAATAACTTGTTTCAAACCAGACATATGAAGACCACGAACGGATGCAGGTGAACCATATCCTGGTTGAGGAAGAGCTGGTCGCCCTTTTTCATGTTGACGTGTTGATGAGTGTTTACCACGTGGAAACCGCCATCGCTTTTTTACACCTGACGAAAACTTTGATTCTTTCACTATAAAAAGAGGTTTCCGCTTCTTTGCGACTTTCCGTAATTGTAATGCTGTTTTGTGTTCCATTTTAATTATACCAAATCCTTTCCGGCTTTATGAATGATATAACACCCGTCTTGAAATATCCGTCTATCTCTA
Source organism: Candidatus Woesearchaeota archaeon CG10_big_fil_rev_8_21_14_0_10_36_11 (assembly GCA_002762845.1). Classification (GTDB taxonomy): domain Archaea; phylum Nanobdellota; class Nanobdellia; order Woesearchaeales; family GW2011-AR9; genus PCYB01. The sequence goes on along the minus strand of PCYB01000051.1, from coordinate 20,409 downwards.
TTAGTTATGCGACACATTGTTTCAATAGTAGCTGCCGTCTGACCAGCAATTTCTTTATCAACACTTGTAACTATAATCTCGCTACTATCAATTTTGACCGTTGCCTCTTTACTGAATGTAATTTTTCTTGGAACAGATTCGCCCAGAAAGTTCTTAATGATAAAATCATTACCGGAAACAGAAACGTTCATCGGAAAATGACCTGAACAAATCTTAAGTCTGTACACGTAAGGTTCTTGTACACCTTTCACCATGTTTTGTATATGAACTCTAAACGAACTAATGATTTTCTTTTCTCTCTTTGTTGATTGAGGGGACCGTAACATAATTTTGTTTGATTCTATTGTAAGAGTTATTTTTGGATTGTGGAAAAAACGTTGAACTGACCCTTTTGGTCCTTGAATTTTTAACAGACCATTATCTAAACTTGCCGTGACATTTTTGTCAAATACAATTTCCTGAGTGATATCTTCTTTCATTTTACTAATAACAGTACACTAACAGTTTTCCCCCAGTATTTTTGCCTTTTGCGTCTGTGTGCGTCATAATGCCGGTCGGTGTGGAAAGTAAAATCAACCCAAAATCTTTCGCTGGAAGGTACCTTTTCTCCCACTTTTCAAACTCACTTTTTTTTACTGAAAATCGTGGTTTTATAACGCCGCACTTATTTATGTTTCCAAGCAAGTTAACTTTAAGCACGCTATTTAATCCGTCAGGAATCTCTTCAAAAGCGCCAAGATAATTGTTTTCATTCATGATATGAAGTACTGCTTTAATCATTTTAGAGGCGGGCCTAATGAGTACTTCACGTTTACCAACACGTTCCGCGTTGATTATTTTCGTCAAAGCCGCTGCAAGTGGATCGTTTAACATTTTGTATTCCCTATTAACCTCATCATTAATTATATTTTTTGAAGCCGAGCCCCGTTGCCATTTCCCTAAAACATTGTCTGCACAGATGAAGGCCATACTTATTTATGTGTCCGCCCATTCTGCCACAATTTTTACATTTTCGTAATGCAATACCACATGATCGTTCTTTTGGAGCATTAAACCGAAGGTATTTTGTTTTCTTTACAGGCTTCGCATTAAGCTGCGTAAACATTTTTTTATGATCGCTCGTTGTCATTTTTACTCAGTAACCTCCACTCCCACACTACGAACAAATGTAATTGCATCATCTTTTGTAACACAATGTGATTTTCCTACGTTTGATGTATGTAATCTTCGCTGCTTAACCCGATATCCAGATCTTTTCAATGTAACAGCAACTTCAAGTCCCATTATTTTCAAGTCAGGATCATATTCAAGACCTTGAATATCAATATATTCTGGGATACCAAACGAAAAGTTGCCATTATTATCAAAATTTTTTGTAGATAAAGTGTTCATTTTTGCGACAAGTAATCTCTTAAGGAGTTCTTCTGTATTTTTTCTCACCGTAACTTTACAACCGATTGCTAAACCTGGTCGTAAACCCCACCCAGGAATACGTTTTTTGGTTACTGTTTTTACAGGTGTTAGTGGAGATAGCTTTTGTAACAATAAAAGACCTTTTTTTAACATAGACTCGTCTTTTCCAACTCCGATGTTAAGTGTCATTTTTTCTATGTGCACACGTTTCATCGGGTTCTGTACATTTTGTGTAGTTTTGTCAGCCATTTTATTGTTTTAGTATTTTGTTTTTTTTGTATTCATTATTCTTTTCTGATTGTGATAAGTGGTTTTCCTCTTGAACCAACAACAAAGAGATACTTCTTTGACGTTTCAACATCCATTTTATCTTTTGTGTACAATGCATCATTTCCTTTAAACTCTTTGAAAACACCAACATCGCCTGAATGTTTACCATATACAAGGAAAACTGCCGCACCGGAATTAAGAGTGAGTACACTTTCAATTTCCTTCCCCGGAAGTGTAACAACAAAACTATCGCCAATACGAGCTTCTTTGTCACTTACGATGTTTTTTCCATCATGTAAGTTGAACTGTACTTTTCCTTTTTTTACAATAGTTTTTCCAATTATCTTGCAGAGTTTGCGAGTACTCTCAGCAGCGTTGACTTCAATAACATCAAGTCGGCCTTTTGTGTCTAATATCATTCTATACTGTTCTTCTATATCTGGTAATGAAATAACGTCAAACAAACCAACGATACGGCGATGATCGCGTGTTCGCGAACTATCAACAAGGATATTCTTTGTATTGAGAATCTTTTTCGCTTCACCCATGGTTGATGCGACATGTAACATATCTCGTAAAACAACTCCAAGAGAGATTCCATGTTGGAATGAATGTGCACCTGGTCGAGGCCGCGTTATAAATATATTACTCTTTCTATTAATGAGCCATGTTCGTGGTGATGCAATTCGTTTCAAATGATTTTTCATTTTGTTTCCCCTTGTGATTTCTTGTGTTGTTTTGATGTCTCTGAGTCAGCACTTGTAAGTACTGGTTTGGTTGAATGTGAAAGTGTTGTTTGAATTCTTTCCATTTTCATTTTTCTTTTTTTATCGCTTGTGTCAACAGCAATGATCATTACGTTTGAAGGAGTGAATGCCACTGGAATTTTCGTCCCGTCTTTCTTGATAAATTCAATCCCTGTAACGTACAGTTTTTCACGTTTAAGATTAACACGATCAACTTTTCCTTCCTTTTTCTTGTGTTGTCCACGCATAATCTGTACTTTATCGCCCTTCTTCACTTGCACCCGACGTAACCCATACTTTTTTCTTAAATCTGAGGACAGGTGAACATGAACTTTTTTTTGTCGTGTGTGAAGCGGCGCATTGTACGAATATTTACGCTGCTTCCGTGGTTGTGTACTACTTTTCCAACCGGTTGAAAATGTTTTTTGTACCATTTTTGTAATATTAATTTTGTATGTTTTGAGATGTTTTATTTTTTTAAATGTTCATTGTATTTATTATACAACCATGTTTGCTACCTTGGCAACTGCAGGCCAGCGCTCAGCAACCTCTTTTGCTATTGGCCCTTTAAAGATTGTTCCTTTTGGATTCCCTTTCATATCTTTCAGTACGACAGCAGCATTATCTTCAAACTTTACTCGTGTGCCATCAGGTCGCCTGAATTCTTTTTTCTGACGAACGATAATAGCGGGAACAACTGTCTTTCTCATTTCTAGTTTTCCTTTTTTTACTGAAGCGAGCACTAAATCGCCGATGCCTGCTGCGGAAATTCTACCTTTAACCGTCTTGTGACCTTTCACAGAGACAATCTTAAGCATCTTTGCTCCTGAATTGTCACAGGTTGCTACAAATGCCTGCACTGGCAGAGCACGGGTAATAGTACTTTTAATTGGTTTCATTGTCGTTTATTGTTTCTTCAGGTTGAACTCTTTCCTGAACGTTCGTTTTTGATTCTTTTCTTTTCTCTTGTTTCTTTTCTTCTTGTCCAACTCGAGCTTTTTCTTCTTTTCTAGCTTTATTCTTTGTAAATTCTTTAGATTCCTTTGCAAGACCAAGTGTTGATTTCATATCACTTTCAGATGATTCTAACACTTGAATAATAACATGATTCTTTGTTTTGCTGATAGGTCGTGTTCGTGCAACCAATACGGAATGACCAATTTCAACGTCGAGACACGGAGGGTTGTGAACTCTCATTCGTGAACGTCGCACTTCATACCGTTCATATTTTGGAACAGAATGTGAACGAAGTAGTTCAATGGTTGCAGATCTATTCATGTCCTTTTTTACAACCTTTCCTTTAAACAACTCATTCTTCACTGCAAGTTGTCCATGGAACGGACAGTTTCTGTCAGTACATTCCTTCTGTGGTGCGTTTGTGTGTAAAACTTTTTGTTTCATTTTTTATTTCTACCCTTTTACCCGATCTTCAGGTCGTTTTGATATGTCTCTGCCGGCAATCTGTGTGCCCGTCTCACAGAGAACGATGGTAATATTATTCTTGAGTATGGTTTTTAACCCTTTATCGGTTTCTATGACAAAAGTATTTTTTGTTTCATCAACAAGCGTTCCTGTTATTCCAAGATTCGCGTTGTTTGACGACGTAACAACTTTCACTTTCTTACCGATAAGCTCATGTGGATACGTCTTTTGTCGTGCCATCTCATTTCCCCCACCAAAATCATTTGTTGGTTTTGATGGTGTTGTTGTTCTATTGAATCTCTATTGTTTCTTCCGGAAACCCTAACTCAACAAGAGTTGTTTTGACTCGTGCTTTATGATCGCCCTGGAGTTCAATTCTACCTTCTTTCGCGGTACCGCCACAAGCAAATTTTGATTTGAGTTTTTTAACAATCTCCCCAATGTTTGCTTCTTTCTTTATCCCGCGAATAACGGTATATTTTTTTCCGAACTTCCTTTTTTCGGTCATGACAATGATTTTTTGTTGTTCACGTGCAATTGTCTCACAAACGCAAAGGTCTTGCGGCAAACCACATTGATTACATACGCCAACCATAGTGTTATACTTTTTCCTCCTTTTCCTTACGTAACGTCAATATCCTTGCAATATTTTTCTTGGTTTGTTTTAATTTTCCAGGATTTGACGTTTGTGCACCTGTAGATGCTTGAACATTTAGTTTGAGGAGTTCTTTTTTAAATTCTTGCAATCTATTCTGCAATTCGTCTTGAGACAAATCTCGCAATTCTTTTGTAATTTTCATTTTTGAAATTCTTCACCCGATTCTTCATTAGTTGCTTTCTCAGGATTATTTTCATTTTCGTCTGTATCCTTTGGCGGAAGATTATTTGCTTCGGGAGCCGTTTCCAAAACAGTTTCTGGAATAGCTTCTTGTACGGGTAAAACGGGAGTTTCAGTTTTCTTTACTGCCCCTTTTTTTTCAGCTACTTTTTTTTTCTTTACTGTTGGTTTCTTGACAGTTGTTTTAGGTGATTTTTTAGTAGTCTTCTTTTTTGGTAATTTTGTTATTTCTTTCTCAAGAGGAAGTTCTTCAACTATTTGTAGTGGTTCGTCAAGGATAGTAACATTATCTGGAAGTACTATGTTTGGAGGCATAATGGAAACTTTTATTCCGATAACTCCACTTTTCAAAAGAGCGGTCCGCTGTGCTTTCAGTACGCCACTGGTTGCAACATCGCCACATTTTTTTAAGTATCCTTGATAAAATCGCCACTTTTTTGCACGAGCACCGGGAATTTTCCCCGAAAAGATTAATTCAACGCCTAATGCTCCCGAGTTAAGGACATTACCCATAATCTTATGACCAACACCTTTAAATCGTGCAGAGCCGAAACGTTCAAGTGAACCAGCGATACGTTCCGCAACAACATTCGCGTCAAGGAAGATATCTTTCACTTCAACAATTTCAATTTGTGGATTTTCAAGTTTAAATTCTTTTTTCAAATGTTTTGTAAGATCTTTTATATTCGCACCTTTTGAACCAACAATTAAACTTGGCCTACTTGTATGAATAATGATTTTTTCACCTAAAGGAATCTTCTTTAACCTAATCTGGGAAATACCCACACCACGAAGTTTATTTTCAACATACTTCTTAATGTAAAATTCTTTTGTCTTTTGTGATATGAATTCTCGTTCAATCATTGTATGTCACCTTTGTTCCCATATCGAGGTTTACTTGCAGTGCCGCGCAGTGTTCCTTTTTGTTTTAACGTATCGTACAAACTTTCTACTTCTTGAACAGCTTCATTTTTCTTTTCTTTTTTATTAAGTTCAGCAGCTTTTGCTTGTGCTTGTTTTAATAATTCTGAAGATGAAACTTCTTTGAGAGGAATATCTTTTACAATAGTAGGTTTTGGTTCTGCAACTGGTTTTGTAACTGGTTCTTCAACTGATCTTTGAGACTTCTCAAACACTGCTTGTTCTGGTTGTTGTTTTTCCTGAGATTTTTCTTGGAGTTCCTCAACGTCTACGGGAACATCGTGCTGAAGAGTTTCTTCAACTCCAACAGGCATTTCTTCTACAGGTTTAACGGGAGCAACGGGAACATCCGCTTTTTTCTCCATTACTTTATCTTGTTTTTGTTCTTTCTTGTCGTAACTTTTCTTTTTACTTCCAGGAAGTTCACGAACCACAATTTCAATATGTGTACGCTTTGTACCTCGGCGAAGTCTTCCGCCAGTTAATGGAGTAGATGCTTTGTTTGATATAATCTTAATTATTTTAAGTTCCGATGTGTTTAAGCCTTTCACTTGCGCGTTTGCTTCAACGGACTTTACAAGTTTCAAAAATTCCTTTGCAGCTTTTTGTGGAAATCGTCCAGCAGCCATTCCTTTTTTATGACCAAGATCATTGACTGATTTCTTGAACGGAACTGCCCTTTTAAGAGCAATAACATCTTCTAAAAATGATTTTGCAAATGACGTTTTTTTATATCGTAAGTTATCACTAAGCTCAACACCGAATTTTGTTGAAATGGGGATATTAAGTGCCTTCGCAGACGCACAATGTTCAGGTTTTATTGGTTCTTGTGGAATTTTCATTGTTTTTTGTTTCATGTTTATCGTGCAGATACTGACTTACTTGATCGTGTTGCACCTATTCCTGCAGAACTATGCGATACAGATTTTCGTGTATGAGCAAATTCTCCAAGGTAATGACCAAGCATTTCTGTAGTAATCGTTAATGGAACAAACTCCTTTCCGTTATAAATTCGGAACAATTTGTCAATCATTGAGGGAATAATAATCATGTTTCGGCAATGTGTTTTGATATTACTTTCACCGGCATCGATACGTTTTACAAGACTTTTCTGTTGTTCGGTAAAACCACGTTTTAATGATCTTCGTTGGCGAGAAGGAACTAGTTCGATGAACATTTCCATGTCCATTCGTTTAATCTCTTCTTCCGTTTTTCCGTTCCATTTGAATTCTTTTATTGCCATTGTAAATTATGAACTTTCCTCTCTATTTTTTTCTTCCCGTTCGTCGCGGGGCAATTTTTCCAACTTTACGTCCAGGAGGAGCACTCCGTGGAGATAATGTTGGTCTTCCTTTGATATGTGAACAGCCACCACCAAAAGGATGGTCAACAGCGTTCATTGAAATACCACATACTTTTGGATATAGTTTGTTTCGTGCACGCATTTTAAACATTCTTGTACCAGCTTTCATAAATGGTTTGTCTATTCTTCCAGAACCTGCGATAATACCGATTGCCGCTCGACAGTTTGGAATAAACATTTTTTCTTTCTTTGAAGGAAGGACAACACGAACGACTGTATCAGTTTTTGCAACTATTTTTGCAAACGTCCCTGACGAACGAACAAGTTTGCCGCCATCACCTGGACGAAGTTCAATGTTATGAATAAGTGTTCCTTCAGGAATATCTTTTAATGGTAAAACGTTCCCCGGTTCAATAGGACTTCCCATACCAATTGTAACACTATCACCAACTTTCATTCCGTACGGAGCAACCGCAAGTGCATCATCACCAGTAACAAATGTAACCTTCATAAGAGGAGCGGTATGGCCTGCACAATGGACAAGTTCTGTAATCGTTCCAATAGAATCACATGAAGGATGTTTTACTGCACCTTTAAACCGATGGCTAGGTGAACGGTACGTGTTCGTTCCTCGTCCTCGCCGTTGCGATATGATTCGTTTTCCCATTGTATATGTATTAATCTTGCATTAATCTATTTATATTAATCCTAAATCTGCACTTACGTCAGATGCAACACTTTCTGGCCCTAATTTAACAAATGCTCGTTTCTGACCCTGAAACGCATTATGAATATTAACGCGTGCAACATGTACATTGAACAACATTTCTATTGCTTTCTTAACGTCAGCTTTGGTTGCTCGTGGATGAACTGCAAATACTAACTTGTTATCAAATTCTATCTGTCGAATACTTTTCTCAGTTGAAAGAGGAAACTTGATTATTTGATATGGATCAAATTCCGGTATCTGTTCAAATTCTGGTTCTTGTGCAAGTTCTTTTTGTTTTTTTGTATCTACCATTTTCATATGAACAATTTCTTTTCTTTAAGTATATCAACAGCTTTTTCTGTCATAAGTGTAACACGACCAGCCATTGCGCCAGGTGCAAGCACTTCAGCATTTAACGCTGAAACTGGAACGACGTCGATACCTGCAATGTTAGATGCAGATTTTTGAAGTGGACATGCGTCACCGACAACAAGCAAAAGGCCTTTTTTACGTTGGTATCGTCTTCCACGTAACGTACCCATTCCAGCACGGATCTTTTTCAAGACTGAGCGTTTAAGTTCGTCATTGAATCCGATTACTTTCAAGACATTTTCAACATTTTTCGTCTTTGTGAGATTTTCAAAATCTGATGTGATAATAAAAGGATATGTTTCTGGAACAGTATGACCACGTTCAATTACCATGCTTCTGTTAAGTGTTGCTGCAAGAGCAGAACGAATCGCTTTACGATTCTCTTTCTTATTTATTTTTTGATCAAACTGTTTTTCAGCTTTTGGTGGATGTGATCGTCTACCGCCACGTGTCTGTGGAGAGAATGCACCAACCCAAAAAAATCGTGTTCCTCGTCGTGAAAGAATCTTCCTGTTAACCCGGCTAATACCAAAACCGTAACAGCCACGATATTTCCGTCGTCTCTTACTTAATTTTGAAGAATGACGTTTTCCTGCGTCAGGATGTGCACCATACGCTTGACGAGCAACACTTTGTAATGCGTGCACTGCTCGTTTGATAAGAATTGGACGATACGCTTCGGTACATTGCGAAGGCAACTCTTTTTGACCAGAGGTTACATTTTCCAAAGTAATTATTGATAATTTCATTTTTGTGTTGAAACGAACTCTATACTGAATGCATCTTTATGCATCTTTCGAGGTGGTCGGATAGCAGCGGTAAGGATAACTGTACGTTTTACGGAACCTGCAACTGAACCGTGAAGTAAAATGTAATTATTTTTAACAATACCATACCTTCCAAACCCGCTTTTTGGCGTTATTTCCTTCCCATCAGTTCCAATTTTAAGTATTTGATTATTATATTGTGTTCTTGTGTGGTATCCCATTTTTCCTGGTTGAGCCACAGTAAATTCGACACGTTTCGGTGTCCATGAACCTAAGTTTCCAATACTTCGTTTTGCTTTTTCTCCTTTATGTTGTAATATTGGAACACCATATCGCTTAACCACTCCCTGAAAACCTTTTCCTTTTGTAATGCCATGAACGTCAAGTAATGATCCTTCTTCAAAAATGTCAGATAATGAAATGTCCTTGCCTAACATGTCTTTTGCATAGGCACGTTTTTCTTCTACTGGCCCACCAAGTGCTATTTCTACAAGGACTGGCTTTTTAGCGCCGATAGATGTATGTTTAGGATTAGAATGCACTAGTAAACGAATGTCATCACATTCTTGAATGTCGTCGACTTTTTTGAAGGTTTTCTTAGGCAAGGCTATTAGTCTTCCAAGATCCTTTGAAAGTTTTTCTGCAAGGATTGTTGAACATTTTTCTCTTCCAAGTAATCCTTTTTTGTAAAAACAAACACCAGCAACAGTCATTGCAGGACAATCAATAATGGTAACGGGTAAAGAAATCGTTTCTTCTTTTGTAAGAGACTTTGGACGATTATCAGTTACCATGACGTGTGCCATACCAGCTTTGTATCCTACGAATCCTAATGGTTTAACTTTTGATTCTGTAGCCCACGATCTAATTCGTGCATGTGATTGTTTTGCCCTTTTCCGTGGCCAAAACTGCATACTTCCTTGTCGTGGATTACTTTTTGGAGGCATAGGTATCTACCTTGTCGTTGGTAACGGCCTCTACGGGATCCCATCGAAGAAAATCCTCGATGATGGTCACCTTCTCAGGCCACTATACTATGATCATTTAATCAGTCATGCTGACCAGTGTAATCATAGCATTTTCATCACTTTTAATGAAAGTATGAACTATTTATGGAGTTTATTTATAAAGATATCGGTGAAAGAAAGTGAAAGTTTTTGATAATTACAACAAATGTTTTTGCAATTCCAACGTATGAAACGTATCAACAATATCGTGGAAAAATAATCCTAACTTATCTTTAGCTTGACTCATATCTACCCATTCGTATGCAGTATGTTCTTCGCTTAATGTTACAGTATCATTCAACGCCTTACAGAGAAAAACGAGCATAGTAATAGTTTGATTGTCACTCCGAGTGAAATGTCGAACGCTCATCGGATGAAGAACATTGATATCAAGACCCGTTTCCTCATGGGTTTCACGTTTCACGCCATCAAATGGATTCTCACCCAACTCTAACCTGCCACCAGGAATTTCCCACATACTAGGTTTCATAACGTCATTTGACCTTCGTTTGACAATAAGAAGTTTGCCATCGTTTACTATGAACGACTTCGCTGCAACTCTAAAATTATCCATGGAGAAATGAATAATATAGGATTTATTAATATTATTGTTGTTTGGAACATCATTGAAATAACGTTTAAACGGTTTTTTTGGAGCAGAGAATTTAAATAATTCGAATGAATACTTTTACTTGATATTAATGGAAAGTGTTGACGATTTTAAATTGAATGAAATTCAAATGGCTATTCTTAGAACAAGTTTGAGGCGTAGCAATGATTCAAATTATGGGCCAACTCTTTTAGATAAAGTGATGTATGTCGCTAGAATGGAAGCAAAGGAAAGGTCACCCCCCGTTATTGTCCCTAAATATAGACATCAAATGCGATTAGGGACTGTATTTTAAACTTATTCAGTTCCCATACTTTTAAATATAATTTTATTTGCTACCTATATTGAAAGATTGAGATTTTAGTATCCTTGAACTTTTCTGATGATAGAATCAATAGAATTTGTTTTACATTCAATAGAATCGTCATGGCCGGAACCTTCAAAACGTAACTTAATCCAATTTGTTTTACCACACTTTGAACAAACGGCTTTTTTATAATGTTGTTCGTCACATTCACCCCATTCAGAATTCCAATCTTCTCTGTTAATGGGATGACTGCAATAACAGTTTCCACCTTTAAGTTGACTCAGTATATGTTCCATATCTTTTCCTTTAAAAAAATGTTTGGATAAGGTTTATATAACTTACGAATTTAGAGAATGGAATGAAATATAGTTTCACGCACGCTCTTGGACACTTCATTGTTAATGACAATGGAGAAATCATTGGTACTCTTGCAAAGCCAGATGCAAAACTGAAAAAGTTGCCATTTGAACTTGTACAATGTGTTCTGGAAAATTTCAAGCAGAAAAAGTATTTTGCCAAATTATACTCAAAAAATATTGTAATTACTAAAAAAGCGATTAAAGAATCTGTTAATGAAGATAACCTGATTGTACAAACAATAAGTACTATGACAGAGTTAGACAGAACTATCAATCTTTTTACAAAGCGATTACGTGAATGGTATAGTTTATATTTCCCAGAACTCTCTGAAAATGTTTCTAACCACGAAAAGTTTGTGGACATGGTTCTAACAGAAAAACGTCCTCAAGAAACTATTGGTGCCAATATGCAGCAGAAAGATATTGCTGAAATGATAAAACTGGCAAAACATATTCAAACCATGTTTAGATTGCGATGTGAACATGAAACTTATTTACAAACTATTATGAAAAAGTATTGTCCAAATATAACGGAATTAGCTGGCGTAACGATAGGTGCTAAATTGTTAGAGTTAGGGAAGAGTTTGAAACATCTGGCAATGTTGCCCGCATCTACCATTCAATTATTTGGTGCAGAGAAAGCATTGTTTAGACATCTTAAAACCGGAAGTCGGAGTCCCAAATATGGTATTATTTATGAGCATCAACTTATTCAAAAAGCAAAGAAGAAAGACCGTGGAAAGATTGCACGCGTTCTTGCAGACAAATTGTCATTATGTGCAAGACTAGATTACTTTAAAGGCGAGTTTAAAGCTAAGGAATATAGAAAAGACTTGGAGAGGAAATTTGGATGAAAGAAAAATTCGAAGAGTTATACAATGCATTGAAACTTGACCGTGAAAAGTCAGAATGGTCAAACAGTATTTCATTAAAGGAAAGAGCTGAACATTTAAAGTCAGAAAGTGAAGAAGTGCTTGAGGCGATTGAAAAGAATGATGTTAAGAATTTACATGAGGAATTAGGAGATGTGTTATGGGATTTACTTGGTGTTGTGATTATTGCTGAAGAACAAAATGGTTTTGATATTAAAGAAGTGATAAATAATGCATTAGTTAAATTAAAAAGAAGGAAATCATGGATATTTGAAGGAAAACGATTAACATTGGAAGAAGAAAAAGCTCTTTGGCCAAAAATTAAAGAAAAAGAGAAAAATATACTATGAAACCAATACCGCACAAAATATTTGGAATTTATACAGATAAACGACGTATTTATACAAAAAACGTCTTTCCAGGAAAGATACATTTTGAAGAAAAGACAGTAAAGGACGGACCTATAGAATACCGAGAGTTCGATCCGCGGCGAAGTAAATTAGCAGCGATGATCATGAAAGGATGTACAAACATTGGCATTCGGAAAAATGATGTTGTTCTTTACCTTGGAAGTTCGCATGGGTACACGCCATCATTTGTAAGTGATATGGTTGAAGAAGACGGATTCATATTTGGAATTGATCCTGCGCCACGAGTCATGCGCGACTTTGTATTTTTAGCTGAGAAGAGAAATAACTTAGTGCCAGTATTAGCGGATGCGTTCCATCCAGAAACGTACATGGACAGAGTATGTGCGGTTGATATTGTGTATCAAGACGTTGCACAACGAAACCAAACTGCAATATTTGTCAAGAATTGTAAAATGTTCCTTAAGAAAGGAGGGTATGGTTTACTTGCAGTAAAAGCGCGTAGTATTGACATTACTAAGAAACCGAAACAGATATTCATCGAAGTGCGTACGCAGTTAGAGAAAGAGTTTACTGTAATCGATTATAGAATACTTGAACCATTCGAAAAGGATCATTGTATGATTATAATAAAAAAATAAGTTTATATATCCTGTACACTTACCTTTATACATGACCCTTTCCAATGAAGCTGCATACCTGTACATTTATTCTAAAGAATTGACAAAAATAAACAAAAAACTGCATCGGTTAAGTAAACGAGCCGAGAAAGAACAGAAAAAGCATGAAAGAACGAAAAGTATTGAAAAAAAATTAAAGTACAAAATTAACCATGCAAAAATAACGGAAAAAATTAAAGAATTAACGCACGAACACAATAAATATGTGGTAACATTAAAACGTCATTCAATAGCATTTGAACATTCATTACGGAAAGAACATACACTTTAATCTTTTGTCTTAACACTAATAATATCAACAGGGCATACATCAGCTGCTTCTTGATTAATTACTTTTGCTTCTTCTGTGTCAATATTCAATATCCATACATCGCTTGACGCAACCGATTTTTTTAAATGTGCAAATCCTTCTTCATCCATTTCCCAGTAATCTGGCGCAACAGCCGCACATGCACCGCAACCAATACATTCTTTTTTCTTATGTGTAACGATATATTTAGACATTATTTTCCGTTCAAACTGGTTGGGGTATATAATATTTTCTGCTGAAATCTATTTTCTAAAAATGTTATCAATAGTTGTTTGTAGAATAGAAACGACTATACCAGAAATTTCTTCTTGAGAAAGACCTTCAATACTTTTTCCGTTTTGTGTGCTTCCCATGATATGATTAGTTTTTTCATCAACGTACCTAACTACACTTTCAACTACAAATCCAGTAGACACAACGTATCCATATAACATATCTGGTTTGTTTGTATTTCCCATACCAAACCACAAAAAAATACGTGGTTCTGAACTATTTGATGAAGGTTGAAAAAATGGTGGGAGGATAGTAATTCGGTCATAAGGGGTATATTTTTGTAACATAGTTTCTATTGTAGAACGAGAAGCATCGAACCCTTCTTGTACTAACCCATAATCAATATTTGCCATAGAATTCAAATTCGCAGGGGTTTATTTATAATGCTTCCGGGTACAAACCACCAAAAAGCTTATATACAGTTTTTGTTTACTTTCTAAACATGAAAAAGAGTTTGCTAGTGATGTTTATTCTAAGTGTTTCTTTGCTTTTACTTACAGGATGTGGATCAAGTGTTCCTGCAGGCGAACAACCATTGGAAACAGAAGCCGCTTTACAATTGGTACAAACAGGAACAGAAGGTGTCGTTGCGGAACCTCTTGCGAACTATCCTCCAAACCTTTTGTATGACCAAAATGAATTAATTGCGATTGTTGAAGTTCATAACAGGGGCAATTATGATGTTGACCAACAGAACTGTTTTGTCCAGATTACCGGATTTGATGATAATATTTTGGGGTCTGGGTTAGGCGAACCACGATCCTGTGCAGAAAATTATGGCGTTCTTGAAGGAAAAAATGTGTACAATACAGAAGGAACAAGGAACCAAATCGAATTCAAATCGCCTAATGTTATTCTCCCTCAGAAAGTGTTTGAGTATAACCCAACACTTAATTTTGTTACATGTTACAATTATCATACCATAGCAAATCCGGAAGTGTGTGTTGATCCATTATTTTACCAAGTTACGTCTGAACAAAAAACGTGCATTCCAACAAACGTTGGAATGGGGGGAGGCCAGGGTGCACCCGTTGGTGTTAGTTATGTCGGTGTGGATATGGTTGGCAGTAAAGCTATCTTTGAAATTAATGTTGTAAATCATGGTGCAGGAAGAGTATTAAGTCCATACTCAGATATACGAAGTTGTGGCCAAGCGTCACTTGAATACACAGACCTTGATAAGGTGTATTACACTGTTGATATGTTAGGAGGAAGTTTAATCGATTGTAAACCACGGGACGGTTTTGTTCGGCTCAATAACGGCAATGGGAAAATAGTATGTAGTTTTAATATTCATGGAACGTCATCCTTTACAACACCGCTTCTTATAGACTTAGATTATAATTATGTTAATTCTTTCACAAAACCGATTAAGATAATTAAAACTCCAGAGTAAGGTTTAAATACATAGGGTCTTTAATTCTAACAATAAAAGCTAAAGAGGTATATGATGATGAAATCAACAATACTAGT
Source organism: Candidatus Woesearchaeota archaeon CG10_big_fil_rev_8_21_14_0_10_36_11 (assembly GCA_002762845.1). GTDB lineage: Archaea > Nanobdellota > Nanobdellia > Woesearchaeales > GW2011-AR9 > PCYB01. Next base: position 5,389 of record PCYB01000051.1, on the reverse strand, counting down.
TATGTCTGTTCTTGTAGTACTATCATTAGTATTAACTTCGTGTAGTACAGAAGAAACACAAACACAAATTGCGGGTGCGTTCATTGGCGGCACACAAGGAATCGTTGCCGAGTTTGAACCATTTGGCGTTGAAGAAGAAGGTGTTTCTGCCATATTTGATACAGAAACATTCCTTGTTGAAGTTACGTTACGTAATAAAGGCGAGTATGAGATTCAACCAGGAGATATTATCGTGAAATTGTTAGGACCTTCACAAAGCGAGTTTGGTGGCATTGCTGATTGGGAACTTCAAAACTCAGGTATTATTGAAAGGATTTCTGAACTTGTAACATCCGGTGGGGAAGAAACAATTTCATTTGCAGATAATGCACAGTACGAAGGTGACGTGAACGGTTTACTTGACAGAGAATGGTTCGCGAATGTTGAATACAAATATAACACGTTCTTAGTTGTTCCAGAAGTATGTTTAAAAGAAGATCTTACAGACGAAAGAGTGTGTGATGTGAAAGAAGATAAACATTATTCTTCTTCCGGCGGACCAATAACTGTAACAAGCGTTACAGAAGATACTGCTGGTAAAGGAATCATTGCATTAAAAATCAAAATTAAAAATGCAGGTATTGGAAAAGTTACCATGCCCACTGAAGAGTTCAGCTCGCGGAAAAATACATTATCGTTTTCTTTAGATGATCCTGCATGGGAATGTAAATCAGGGGGAAAGATTAACGAAGCGCGACTTGTTGACGGTGAAGCAGAGATTTTATGTAAATTGCTTGAACCACTTTCCGAAGGAACTCTTGAAACGAAGAAAGTGAAGCTAACGATGGATTACAAGTATAGAGACATCATCCAGGAAACATTACGAATAAAAGAGAGTGCTGAATAGGTTTTTTTATTTTATTATTTTTATTTATTCTTCTTTATCCAATTCTTAAAAATTTCTTTTAATTGCTTTAAATGGTTCTCATCTTTAAATGTGTGGGGGGCCCCTTTGATTATATGAATTTCTTTTTCGTTGGAAAGTCTTTCAAACAATAATTGTTGATGTTCTAAAGGAGTTGTGTCATCATATGATCCAACGATTAAAAGAACGGGCATATTTAATTTATCAACATTTTTTAATAAATCGTAATTTAACGTATCACTAATATGGGAATTCCATCTTAATTTTTTGATTAAGCCTGGTTTTGAAACACTTGGTTTAATCTTCCATCCTGTTTTTTCCCATTCAGTTAATTCTTCTGGAAATCGTTTTTTTAGATTCTCAACATTTAATTTCCCTGAAACAACTGTAGAAATTGGAGCTAATGCTTTTACTTTTTGGGGATACTTCTCTGCATATAATCCTATTGAAATTCCTCCCAAACTATGACCAACGAGCCAAAATGGTTCTTTATACCATTCTCGTTTAGAGGCCCATCCAATAACATCCTCTAAGTCTTCATAATAATTAGTGACAGTAGCATTTTCGTAATTACCTTCACTCTCGCCGAAAGTGTTTGTTGTATCAAATCTAACAACAGTAAAACCTTCTTCCAAGAAAGATTCTGTAAAAGTTTTAATGTGGGGCTGTTCTTTAAACCCACCTAAACCATGCATGATAAAAGCTAATCCTTTCTGAGAATTAGATGTATCTATCAAAACAGAAATTTTTTGTTTTTTGCGATTTTGAATAAAGATTTTCTCTATCATTTACTTCCAACCAATACAACATACGCTAAAAAGCTTTCTAATTGAATGTACTCATCAGAACCTTCAACCATCCTAAACTCTACTTCACCACATTTGTCAACAAGTTCAACTTTCTTTCGGTCATCCAGTTCCAAGTTCCATATTTCTCGTTGGATTTGTTTAATAATGTCCGATCCAGACAATCCATAATTAAGCATTAAATCTAACAGCTTTTTCCGCGACGTTTGAAAATCTCCAGTAACTGCAACAGAAAGGATGTCGTTAACTTCTTTCGGCTTCGCAACGGATGCCATTGAATACACTAATTCAGCATCAATATCATTTTTTATCACTGCACAACTTTGTAATATGTTTTCTAAACGTCGACAGTCACCACCACATACAACAAACAACGCTTTCTTTGCGTCGTCAGATATAGTAAGCGATTCTTGGGACGCTACTGTTTCAATCATTTGAAATATTTCGTTTTCAGATAATGGTTTAAACCGAAACACCGCACATCGTGATTGAATAGGATCAATTATTTTAGAACTATAATTACAAGATAAAATAAATCTACATGTCTTTGTATAATTTTCCATGGTTCGACGAAGTGCTTGCTGCGCATCCTTTGTAAGAGCATCACATTCATCCAAATAAATCAGTTTAAATGGAACATCACCAATTGCACGAGTACGAGCAAAGTCTTTTACCTTCACACGAACAACATCAATACCTCGTTCATCAGATGCATTCAGTTCAAGAACGTTCTGATGCCAACTATCACCAAATAATTGTTTTGCTATAACCAACGCAAGAGTTGTCTTTCCAACACCGGCAGGACCACTAAACATAAGGTGTGGCATACTTCCTGACGCAACGAACGCCCGTACCTTTTCAACTATTTCGGTCTGACCTTTTACCTGATCAAACGTTTGCGGCCGGTACTTCTCAGTCCATATTGTTGATGTCATACTAAAATTAAGAACAAGAGTTCTTTATAAGTTTTATCACACTCAAAGTACCCATAATACAATGTCCATGACCCAGCCAAGTACCTGATCAAACGTATATCCAAAAAGAAACATCATAATAAGAAGAAACACTATTGCAAACAGTGCAAACTTAAAAACGTATGACAAGACCCGGCTTAAAAGAACAGCTAGAAGAATTGCTAAGATTATACCAACTACTGTAATAATATCCATACATGGTCCTAAGAAGAACGCCCCTATTTAATTATTTCCATCCCTAAAAGCACTTATTTCTTAAGATATATTGTTCGTGTTGGAAAAGGAATTTCAATACCTGCTTTCTGTAATGCACCATATATCTCCTCTGTAGCTTCTAACCACTTATTATAAGCATTATCCCAATCAACCCAAAACCTTGCCTGAAAATGGATTCCAGAATCGCCCATAGAAGTGAAAATAATGTCCATATAAGGGTCATCATAAATATCTTTTATTTTCTTGAGTGCAGGTAATACTATTTTCTTAACCCGTGTTGGGTCTGTGCCGTAAGCAACACTAAATTCTACAACTTTGCGAACTCTTGTATTTGGCTTGACGTAATTCCTAAACCGCATATTAGCTAATTGGCCATTAGGAATGAATAACATTTCGTTATCATATGTCAACATTTTGGTACTACGTAAGCCAATATCTTTTACTATTCCCAATTCGCCAGATTCTAGTTTAATTGGATCTCCAACTTTAAAACTTTTATCCAATAATAAAGAAATTCCTCCAAACATATTCTTAAGAGAATCCTGTAACGCCAACCCCAAAACAATACCACCGATTCCTACTCCCGCCAAATAAGGAGTTATATTAACTTCCCAGACGCGAAGAACCCATAGAAATCCAAAGAGAACAAGAACAATCCGAGAAATTTTATGGAATAATGGTAACAATACGTCGTCTAATGTAGTTTTTGTTTTTTTGGAAAATGTTTGTCCCCATGTTTCAATAATAATGTCAAGAACTCTGACAATAATAAAAGTTAAAACACCTACCATTAACGTATTAACACTGTTTTTAAATATGTTGTTTAGTTCCAAGTGTTCTACAACCAACCTCAAACCGGACGTTAATATAAGATAAAATAGTGGCTTTTTGATTCTATTAAAAATAATATCATCAAGTTTAGTTTTTGTCTTTGCTGCAAACTTCATTAAAAACTTGTTAAATATGAACAAGAGTAACAATGCAGCACCAATAGATACGATGATAATCAATAAAGAAAGGACATATTTGTTTTGAAAATATGCTCCGTACGGCAACATAGCTAACCAGTTTAGAATATACTGTTTCATCGTGCCTTCGCTTTCGGCTTTATTTTAGATTTAATTTCTTTAATCAAATTGGGCATGTGTTTTTTCACAATAAATACTTTGATAGAACTAAGCAAGATTGTTCCTGTAATGGTAACATACACAATTCTTACAAGGAACCCTGCTATAGGAATACCTGCTTGAAGTGCAAGATGTGCAACAGCCGCGGCAGCGAGTCCCCGTGCAAAAATAGCATTGACAACTGCTTTATGATTAGAATCCATTTTCTTTGTCAGTACAAAAGAGCCCATCCGTGAAAACATTATCACGACAGCGATGATTCCACCAATAAGTAACGCTTTCCAGTCAGAAATATCAATAAGGACACCTACGTATACAAAAAAGAATGTTTTTAGAAAGAACGAAATTTGATGGTAAAAGTGTTGTTCTGACGGCGTTGTTATACTTACACCCAAATCGCCTTTCAGTGCTTTCTTTTTTTCGCTTGCTTTTGTCGTTGTTATTCCGTGTATGATTGACGAAAGTTGCTTCGAGTTTTTTAAGACCAGACCAAAAAAAAGTGCAGCAATAGCACCGTTCCCACCAAGGAATTCTGTTGACGCGTAAATGAGCAAAAGATATGCAATTGTAATCATATAATTATGTTCTTTGAATACACGAAGAACAAGAAAAATCCAAACAACACCACCAACAAGCCCAACTATACCTGCGACAGCAAAAAGTGATATCAACTGTACAAGTACTCCTTGTACACCAAACGACCCCAATCTCATAATTTCTAATATCGTAAGGGAAAACACAATACAGAAAACGTCTGTAAGTGCAGATTCAAGAGTAAGAAGAGAATATAATTTCTCACCTACTTTCATACCTTTAAGAACAGGAATTGCGAATGATGACGAAACGCCTCCGAGAATAAAACCGGTCAGTAATGCAATTGTAAATGAAATGCCGTCAATCCAGATACTTACAACCAGCATGATAAGAGTAACAACAACGGTAGATACAAAAAAGTTAAACAACGTTAATACAAAACTCTGAGAAAACTCACGAACCAACGATGCAAGGTTAATGTTAAATGCGCCGTCAAACAATAAAAATAATAATGTAAACGTTGTAAAGATGGACGCTATCCCTATAAAACTGTTTGGATTAATGACATTTAAAATGTGCGGCCCTAAAACAAACCCAAGAATAATAAGGAATAAAACGTCCGGAATGTTTATTTTTCTGAAAATGAATTCTGCAAAGAAGCCAAAAAATAGGACTAAACTTACCACCAATAAAATTAAAACGACATCCATCTTCTGGTAAAGAAGAATTGGGATTTAAATAAGTTTCGTTATGCGACAGTGTAAACTTATCGGCAGGTTAATAAATAAGGACTTCTTTCTTCTTAATTAAGAGGTGAAAATATGTTTT
>PCYB01000080.1 GCA_002762845.1 Candidatus Woesearchaeota archaeon CG10_big_fil_rev_8_21_14_0_10_36_11 | reverse complement strand
GTGTTTGTTTGTTTCATGGTAGAACTTACAAACCTAGAACACTTATTTTTAATTAACTGTCAAACTTGGGTATCAACTTAAAACAAAAACAAAACTTGAACTTACTGGATTAGATGTATGGTTTAGTAATATTAATGTCAATGTTGCCTTCAAAGAAGAATTATTAAAAAGCCAAAAAGACTTGGAAGATGCTAAACATCTTCGCATTGTGTTTTCTGAGAAAATTGATGAGGAAGAAATAAATAAAACGAAAGGTCTTATTAGGGAATATAGATTATGAACCGTAAAACACATCTGGAACAAGTAGAGCGGTGGGCTTATTTTGTACGAGAAAATCCAACTACGTGGAAAAAAGTTCATACGGAGTTCATTAACGCTCTTTTTGATAAACATGAACAATTCAAAAAAAGAATTTTGAAAACTCCTTGTGGTAAACAGAAACTGGAAGAACTCTATGGGAAACGTTAAAGTATGGAAAATATACACAAACTAAGAAAATTCTACAAACTGAAAGAAGTTGAGCGAACTGCACCCGTTTGTGGTAGGAAGGAAAGTGCTGCTGAGCATAGCTGGAGTTCGTTAATTCTCGCCGATTATTTTATGAGTATAATCAAAGCAAAAATTGATAGGGTTAAAGTATATGAACTTTTGATGTATCATGACGTTGTAGAAATTGAAACTGGGGACATTAACATAATTAATAGGGCGGAAAGGAAAAATAAGAAAGAAAATGAAATGAACGCCATGAAGAAACTTAAAGGCGATTTTCCGAATGCAATCAAAAACAAAGTGTGGGATTTATTCGTTGAGTTTGAAGAACAGAAAACTGTAGAAGCAAAGTTCGCAAAGGCCATAGACGGTTTTGATGCAGAAGTTCATTTCTTAGATTATAAAAAAGATTGGAAAGGGTGGACTCCCGAACTGGTTAGGGAACTGAAATCTTGGGATAATGTCAAAGAGTTCCCTGAATTGGAAGATGCGTATGAAGCGATTCTTTCATTTGCAGAAAAAGAAGGATACTTTAATCAATAAAGCAGTCAATCAATAAATCAATCCGATATCTACCACAATAACATTGTCCAAATTTTCCAGTCCTTTCTTAACATCATGAAAACAGATAATTAAATCTGCACCACAATATTTATTGAGCATTTCTCCCGTATCTGCGTCTAATCCTGAGGGAATATCAACAGCAACTTTTATGCCTGATAAAGAATTAAAATAGTCAATTCCGTATGATACAGGTTCTCGAATGGTTCCTTGTACACCCGTTCCAAGTAATGCATCTATCAAAATTACGTTTAAGTTATTCTGAATGCGGAATGTTTCTAAATCTTCTTGAGTTGTAATAGCAATTATGGGGATGGTATCTTTAATTGTATTATAGTTCTCTCTCGCTTCTTCAGTAAGGTTTTCTTCCCATCCAAAGAAAAGAATCGTGACAAAACTTTCCTTTGCAAAATGTCGGGCAGCAACGAACCCGTCACCACCATTATTACCATGACCCGCAAATACAATAACGTGCTTATCTCTAATGTCGTATTTCTCTTCAATCACATCAAACACTTTTCTTCCTGCATTTTCCATCAACTGAGAAATAGGAATACCATTTTGTACTGCATTATGTTCTAACTCCATCATTTCCTGCGCAGTTATCACAATACAATGTCAGAATAAGTAACTTTTATAAACTTTCTTGTACTCTATTATCCTTGTGAAAAAACAACAAAAGGAGTGGATACAAGAGATAGATTTGAAGTATAATGTTAAAGTACTCTGGAGTTTTCTTAGAAAATACAAATTTTGGGCATATGGTTTAATACTCATTACACTTTGTATTGAAATTATCGTTTTCTTTGACAACTTTATTTTTAAATTTCTTATTGACAAAAGTACATCATTTTCTTCAGGAGACATTTCAGCAGTACTCTTTAGTAAAATAATCCTCATTACAGTTCTTGTATATTTTGCTATACACTTTTTTGAGTCAGTATTTTGGTTTGCTAAAATACGATTTATTAACATTCTTGACGCAAACGTTATGAGTGATGTTGAAAAGAAATCATTCTGGCATATAATGAACCTTTCATATAAATATCATAGCAATAAACGAACCGGATCAATCATTTCACAATTCACACGTGGCGTAAATAAAGTTGAATCGTTTATTGACTCGTTTGTATTTCAGTTTTTTCCCGTTTTTTTTAGATTGTTTCTTTCCATAAGTATCATCTTATATTTTGATTTTAAGACAGCAATCGCGCTTATTACTATGACAATCATGTACATTGTTGTAGGTATTACGCTTACAAATATACAAAAAGTACCACAAGCTGTCGCAAACTATCGTGAAGACGTTCTGAAACAGAATCTTAGTGACGTTTTTTTGAACGTTGAAACAGTAAAGTATTTTGCAAAGGAAAAAAGAACATTTCGATATTTTAGTAATTTATCTCATTTGTTACGTGACTCACGCAAATATTTCTGGAGTTTCTTTTCATGGCATGCGGGTATCCAAACAATGGTCATTGGCCTCGGAATTGGAAGTATTCTTTATTTTAGTTTTACAGGACTCTTACGCGGCGAATTGACACTGGGAACAATTACATTAATTTATGCTGCCGTCTGGAAACTTCTTCCAGTTTTGTTTGGGTTTATTCAAGGGTACAGGGATTTTATCCGAAGCAGTGTTGATGTTGATGCACTGTTTGCAATGTTTAAAGAGTACAATGAAGTTAAAGACAGACCCAACGCAAAAAAAATAAAGATTGACAAAGGTGAAATTGAATTCCGTACAGTTTCTTTTGCATATCCTAAAGGGAAAAAACAAATTGCGCCAAGGGCAGTATTATACGACTTTTCACTTATGTTAAAAAAAGATACCAAAGTTGCACTTGTTGGCCCTTCAGGAAGTGGGAAAACAACAATTGTTCGTTTACTGTATCGGTTGTTTGATGTTGACGAAGGTCAGATTTATATTGATAATCAAGATATTAGTACAGTAACACAGAAATCGTTACGTGAAAGTATGAGTGTTGTAACGCAGGAACCATTATTGTTTGATAATACATTATATTTTAACATTGCATATGCAAATCCAACAGCAACACGAAAACAGGTGTGGAAAGCTATTAAGTTTGCACAACTTGACAAATTTATTGCTCACCTTCCCTACAAAGAAAATACTGTTGTTGGAGAACGTGGTGTTAAATTGTCTGGTGGTGAAAAACAAAGGGTATCTATCGCACGAGCACTTCTTGCAAACAAAAAGATTTTAGTGCTGGATGAAGCAACATCATCCCTTGATTCTGAAACTGAGAAAGATATTCAACACGCACTCTCGAACTTAATGAAAGAGAGAACAAGTATCATTATTGCACATCGATTATCTACCATTATGGAGGCAGATACTATTGTTGTTATGGATAAAGGTCGAATAGTTGAAGTTGGAACACATAAAGAACTTAAAAATAAACGTGGTGGATTGTATAAGCGGTTATGGGACTTACAACAAGGTGGTGGATTATGAATAATTCAATAAAGAAAGGTTTTAGTTTTGGGTTAGCTTCGGGCATCATAACAACATTGGGTCTAATGGTTGGTTTATATTCAAGCACACACTCTGTCCTCGTTGTGATTAGTGGTATTATTATGATAGCTGTTGCCGATTCATTATCTGACGCATTAGGTATACATTTCTCTGAGGAGTTTGAAAATAAACACACCACTAAAGAAATTTGGAGCGCAACATGTAGTACATTTCTCTCAAAATTTGTTTTTGCAACACTTTTCATTATTCCTTTATTGTTATTTTCATTAACTATCGCAATTATAGTTAATGTCATATGGGGATTGCTTGTTATTATTAGTTTCAGTTATTATATGGCAATACAACAAAAGAAAAGCCCATACACGATTGTCATAGAACATGTAGCTATTGCCATCTTTGTTATTATTGCAACACATTTCATTGGAAATTTGGTTGCTATACTTGTTTAAAGAAAGTAATATGTACAAAAACTAACAACAAACCCGATTATCGCACCAACAAGAACTTGGAGTGGCGTGTGACCCATTGCGTAATGAAACTTTGATTTAATTTTATGCATTTTAAATAACTTTTCAATATCTTTCCCTTCTTTACCCACACTTCGTCTCACGCCGAAAGAATCTCGAAGAACGATGAATGCAAGAACTAAACTTATCGCAAACGATGTTGATACACCTTCCTGTAAATAAATGATTGTTGAAAGTGAAATAACAAATGCTGCATGAGATGATGGCATGCCGTCAGTCACAATAATATCGTGCAGAGATAATGTTTTATGTGTGAACCATAATAAAATGAGTTTAATGAGCTGTGCACCAAACCCCGCAAAAATGATGGCGACAAGTATCTTATTCATGTTCTCAAAGGATTATTTTTGAGTTTATATGTTTTTTGGGTTACAATAATTTTTATAAACACTGCCATCTCAGAAAAGAGGTATGGGGGATATAATTGTTCTTGATGAGGATTTAATAAACAAGATTGCTGCAGGAGAGGTTATTGAACGGCCAGCGTCTGTTGTAAAAGAACTTCTTGAAAATTCGTTGGATGCAGGCGCAACAAAAATCAGTATTGACATTGAAGATTCTGGTAAAAAACGTATTAGAATCTCTGATGATGGGTATGGAATGAATGAAGAAAATACGAGAAAGTCTATATTGTCCCATGCAACAAGTAAAATAACGTCCGTTGATGACCTTTTTTCTATCAAAACACTTGGTTTTAGGGGAGAGGCACTTGCAAGTATCGCTGCAGTATCACAAATTTCAATAATAACAAAACAAAAAGAACAACTTGAAGGGTTTAACCTTGTTGTTGAATCGGGTTCTATCATTAGTTCTGGATCTGTTGCGTCTGGACAAGGAACAACTGTAGATATCCAAAATTTATTCTTTAACACGCCTGCACGAAAAAAGTTTCTTAAAACTGATGCTGTTGAATTGCGTCACATTATTGATGTTGTGACTCAATACGCACTTCTTCATCCGTCCATTATGTTTACGTTATCACATGAAGGGCACGAACTTCTTACGTCGCCGCGTGTAGGAGATATGAGAAACAATATTGCGTCTCTTTATGGTTCAACGGTTGCAAAGGATTTATTGGAAGTGACGTACACGAACGAGTTTGTTACCCTTCACGGTTTTATCGGAAAACCACACCAATCACGAAATGATAAAAATCAACAGGCACTTTTTATCAACGGTCGATGGATATGGAACAACGACATTACAAAAGCGGTTTATGACGGGTACCATTCATTATTGTTTCATCAAAAACACCCTGTGTTTGTGTTACACATTACTGTCGACCCTGATAAAATTGATGTAAACATCCATCCACAGAAAAAAGAAGTTAAGATTGAACAGAAAAAAGATGTGTGTGCTGCGGTAACTCATGCCGTTCATGAAACTCTCACAAAGCATAATCTTGTTCCTGTTCTTGATATAGAGTTTGAACAACAAAAAACGTTCGGAACACCAAAACAAGTTGAAAAAAAGAAAGAACAATATATGTTTGAACAAAGTGAGCAAACAGTATTTCACGAAAAAGAACAAGAACCAATAAATTCAGCCATTGTTGAGGAATATACAACACCAGAATCTGACGTTTTTATTTCTGAACACAAAAAAGAGTTTATTATTCCAGAAACGACAAAATTGCCAGAAATGAAACTCCTTGGCCAGATACATAAAACATTCTTTGTTGCAGAAACGCCTGGCGGTCTTCTTCTTATTGACCAGCACGTTGTCCAAGAAAGGGTATTATACGAACGTTTTATGAACCAATTCATGAACAAGAACGTTGCTGTCCAGGAATTGTTACGTGGTGAGCTGCTTGAGTTTACTGCTGCAGAAAATGTTATTGTGCGCGATAACATTACTGTTTTACAAACATTTGGTTTTGCATTAGAAGAATTCGAAGGAACCTCTTATTTATTGAAAACAGTTCCTACTATCTTTGGTAGACAACAATCAACAGATTTAGTGTATGAAGTATTACATTTTTTAAGTGAAGGAGAGAATAGGATTGAAGAGATTCAGGAAGAAATCATTACGCGAATGGCATGTAGGGCTTCTGTCAAAGCAGGAGATGTACTTACAATACCTGAAATGCAAAAATTGCTTGCCGAATTGGAGATATGTGTATTACCATATACATGTCCCCATGGTAGATCCATATTTATCAAAGTTCCCGTTGATGAGCTGGAGAAGAAGTTTAAAAGAAAATGATTTGAGTTTATATTTTATTTACCATCCGGTCTATAGCGAAGCGGTGACCGGTGGCAACACGAACAGGACTTTCGT
>PCYB01000054.1 GCA_002762845.1 Candidatus Woesearchaeota archaeon CG10_big_fil_rev_8_21_14_0_10_36_11 | reverse complement strand
AATAAACTTTTCTATACTCGAGAATAGTTGTGGAACTTCAGAAAGCTAAATAGTTACCTTTTTAAGAAACCTTTTTAAATGAACCTCGTTTCTAGATACATATTACCGATGAAGTCGGAATGACAAAGGTAACAATTTCTTATGATTGTTGCTTGTGGAGGATTACCCAAAATGGCTGATGAAGCAAAAATATTGGAAATAGTAGAAGTTGCTCGTACTACTGGAAAGATTAGAAAGGGCGCAAATGAAACCACAAAAGCTGTTGAGAAAGGCAACGCCAAACTTGTTGTCTATGCAGACGATGTTAGCCCTAAAGAAGTTATCATGCACTTACCGTTACTCTGTAAAGAGAAAGAAATCCGGTGCGTAAAGGTTTCCAAGAAAGATGACTTGGGCGCAGCCGCAGGATTACCGGTTGCAACTGCCTCTGTTGCTATTGTTAAAGAAGGAGACGCGAAAGCTGCTCTTGAATCACTTCCCATGACGGATGAATAGGTGAATACAAATGATAAAAAAAACATTCAAGAAAGATGTGGCGGACGAGTCTCGAGCGGAAGGAGAAATTCGATTTTCACCAGGTATTCCTGCTGAAGTGAAAGAAATTGTTGCACGAGCAGGGAGCCGTGGAGAATTAACACAAGTTATGTGTCTAATCTTGGATGGTCGTGATAAGAGTAAAGCTATCAGACGGAATGTCAAAGGTCCCGTCCAGGTAGGAGATATCCTTATGTTACTTGAAACAGAGATTGAAGCACAACGTCTTGGCGGCGGAAAACGCGGCAGAAAATAGGAGGTATACACAATGCCTAAATGTACATTTTGCGGAAATTCCATCATGAAAGGAACAGGAAAACTGTTTGCATACGCAAACGGAAAAGTTGCATACTTCTGTTCTAACAGATGTGAAAAGAACTTGTTAAAACTTAAACGTAAACCTCTTACCGTTCGCTGGACAGAACATTTTAGAAAGGAACATAAGAAAGATACGAAAGCATAAATTAGTATTGGTGATATTACATGAAAGCAGAACGAACACTTATCCTTGCGAAGCAAGATGCAATCCATCGTGGACTTGTTGGAGAGATTGTCCGTCGATTTGAACAGAAAGGTATGAAAATTGTTGGCATGAAATTGATCGTTCCAACAAAGGAAATGGTTGGAAAACATTATCCTGACGACGATGCTATGTGGGCAGTAACTGGTGAAAGAACCATTGAAACATGGAAAGAAAAAGGTCGTGAAACTGATGAAACGCCACTTCAAGTTGGAAAACGGATTCGTGAGTGGAACATAAAATCTCTTACTGGTCATCCCGTTATTGCAATGTGTTTTGAAGGGTATCATGCAATAGAAGTTGGCAGAAAAATTGTTGGTCATACAGAACCACGTCAAGCACTTCCAGGAACAATCCGTGGAGATTTGTCTGTTGAATCGTACGATCTTGCTGATTATTATAAACGGCCATTAATCAATTTGGTCCATGCTGCAGGAAGACCACATGAAGCAGCACGAGAAATTGATGTGTGGTTTAAAAAAGAAGAGTTGTTTGAGTATACAAAAAAAGACTTTAAAATGTTCCATTCGTTTGAATAAGAAAATGGGATAATGGATAATAACAATGAAACTTGTCGTATTAGGATCGCCCGGTGTTGGAAAAGGAACGTACACACAGGAATTAGTACAAAAGTATGGTCTTCTTCACATATCATCCGGCGATTTGTTTCGAGAGAATCTTAAAAATGAAACTGAACTTGGAATACGAGCAAAATCGTTTATGGACGCTGGCCAACTTGTTCCTGATGAAGTTACTATAGGAATGGTCAAAGAACGATTATCACGAGATGACGCAAATGACAATTTTATCCTTGACGGTTTTCCGCGAACAATTGTTCAAGCAGAAGCCCTTGGTATCGTAACTCCCCTTGATTTGGTTATTAATTTTAAAGCTGACAGAGAGGTTATCATTGGTCGTTTAAGCGGAAGGATAATCTGTCGAAAGTCTGGCCACATTTATCACCTGAAAAATATTAAGCCACAACGAGAAGGGATATGTGACATTGATGGAAGTGAACTGTACCAACGAGACGATGATAAACCAGAAGCAATCGAAAAAAGATTAGTTGTGTATGAAGAACAAACATCACCATTAATCGATTTTTACAAAGAAAAAGGGATTTTACGTGAGATAACTGTTAATGAAGATTTTGGCACACACAAAGAGGAAATCATGAACAGAATATATAAAGTGATTGAAGGAAAATAAATAGATTATAAAAACATTATATTTAGTGAGGTATATTAACAATGGCAGAGAAGATGGTTGAAAAAGTAACGCGGTTGATGAAACAACCTACTCAAATAAGGAATATTGCAATCTGTGCACATATTGATCATGGAAAAACAACATTTTCGGATAACCTTTTAGCAGGTGCAGGAATGATGTCTGAGGAAGATGCTGGAAAAGCATGTAAGTTAGACTTTCATGAAGACGAACAAGAACGAGGAATAACAATTGATTCTGCTGCAGTATCTATGGTTCACGTTGTTGATGGAAAAGAATTTTTAATCAATCTTATCGATACGCCAGGTCACGTAGATTTTGGCGGTGACGTTACACGTGCAATGAGGGCAGTTGACGGTGCAATCGTTCTAATCTGTGCTAGTGAAGGAGCGATGCCACAAACAGAAACTGTTTTACGTCAAGCCCTTCGAGAACGTGTAAAACCTATCCTTTTTATTAACAAAGTTGATCGACTAATCAAAGAATTACAATTAACACCAGAAGAGATGCAACAACGGTTTGTAAAACAAATTTCTGATGTTAACAAAATTATTCGTGGTATTGCACCAGATGAATATAAAGATTTATGGCAAGTAAGTATTGAAAAAGGAACTGTTGCTTTTGGTTCTGCATTTCACAATTGGGGTATTAGTCTTCAGTACATGAAAAAGAAGAGTGTCAGTTTTAAAGAAATAATTGATGCATATACTGGAACAGATGAAGAAATTAAAAGTAAAGTGAAAGTGTTAGCTAAAAAAGCTCCTATTCACGAAGTTGTTTTGGATATAGTTACGGAACATCATCCTGACCCCGTTCAAGCTCAGAAGTATAGAATACCAAAATTATGGCACGGTGATCTTGAAAGTACTGATGGTAAAAGTTTAATGACATGTAATCCTAATGGAAGATTGTTCTTTATCATAACAAAAGTTGTCGTTGATCCGCAAGCAGGTGAGATTGCTGCGGGCCGATTATTTTCAGGGACTATGAGAAAAGGTGACGAAGTGTTCCTTAATCTAGCAAATTCTCCGGGAAGAGTTCAGCAAGTGTATGTATACAACGGCGCAAAGAAAGAAATTGTTGATAACGTTCCTGCAGGTAACATTATTGGTGTTGGTGGTTTAAAGGCAGGCATGCCTGGTGAAACCGTTACGACGGAAGGAAAAGCAGAACCGTTTGAAAAGATTACACACATTTTTGATCCTGTTGTAACAAAAGCTATTGAAGCAAAAAGACCGTCAGATTTACCTAAACTTATTGATGTTCTTCGCCAGGTTCAGAAAGAGGATCCAACAATCACAATTGAAATTAATGAAGAAACAGGTGAGCATTTAATGCATGGTATGGGCGAACTTCATTTAGAAGTCATTGAACATCGTATCATTAAAGAGAAAGGTGTTGAAGTGAAGACATCACCTCCCATTGTTGTGTATCGTGAAACTGTAACAAAAGAAAGTCCTGAAGTTGAAGGAAAATCTCCTAACAAACATAACAAATTGTACTTTAAAGTTGAACCTCTTGAACCAGAAGTAGCTACATTGATTAAAGAGGGAAAACTTCCAACGGGCAGGTACAAGAAGAAAGATGAAAATGTTATCGGTCCTTTACGGGAAATTGGCTGGGATTCAAAAATGGCACAGAACGTTCGTGCTGAAAAGAACGGAAATATCTTTGTGGACCAAACTCGAGGAATCGTGTACATTAACGAAATTATGGAAATGGTACTTGATATGTTTGAAGATGTTATCAGCTCTGGTCCTCTTGCAAAAGAACCTTGTTTAAACATCAAAGTGAGTCTTATGGACTGTACGTTACACGAAGATGCAATTCATCGTGGTCCAGCACAGATGTATCCTGCTGTGAGAGAAGGTATTCGTGGTGCAATGATGCAAGCAGGTCCCGTACTTTATGAACCATTACAAGTTATGAGGATTGAAGCACCAAATGACTACGTTGGTGAGATTTCAAAGATTGTATCTTCAAAACGTGGTCAGCTTCTTGACATGCAACAGGAAGGAGACATTACAGTTGTAACAGCAAAGATGCCTGTTGGTGAATTATTTGGTTGGTCGAATGATTTACGGTCTGCTACTGGTGGTCGCGGTAATTCATCTTTAATTGATCAGACGTTTGAACGTTTACCTGGAGAACTGCAAGAAAAGATCAAGAATCAGATTGTGCAAAGGAAAGGGTTAAGTGCCGGATCTTTAGGAGCTTAGATTCTTAATTTTTTGTTTTGTTTTTATTTTTTAGTAAATTATATAAGAAAAGAACAATTGTCATTTACAAATGAGATGGAAGAAAATATTTAGTAGAGAATATTCAGTTCAATATTGTGGGGTTGCGTTAGATTCCATTAGTGAAAGAGTTAAACATTTAATTAGAGATTCTTATATGAAAAATTTGATAATCCTTCCGCAACATAAAAATCAATGTTTCTATTTTGAGGAAGAGGAAGAAAAGAAGTTCATTAGATTCATTGTTGAAGAGTTTACTAGTAATAAAAATAGATTTAATCATTTTAAAAATTTATTTAATAAATTAGGAAAGAATTATGTTGATATAAGCCAGAAGATTAGTGAATTCCCCCTGAATGGTTTTGATAATATTAAACTAAAAGAATTGTTTTTAGAATATCAAAAGATTGCTCGCGATTACACATGCATTATCTGGATTACTTTCTTATTAAACGAATATTGGAGTGAGAAAGGTCACGTGCTTGTCAGTAGTTATGATGATAAAATAAAAGAAGCATTATTTAGGCCTGCTAAAAGAAGTACTGTTTTGATAATGCAAGAAGAAGCATCTATAATAAAAAATAATTCCGTAGAAATCAAAAAATTCTGGACGAAATATCGATGGATATCTTGTTTAGATTTACAAAATGACCCTTGGTCACTTAAAGATGTCGAAGATTATGTAAAAAATTTAAAACTTGGTAGTCCATATGAAAAGATGAGCTTTAATGAAGCAACACAGAAAGTAAATCTGAACAATGACCAAAAAGTAAAATTTCAGATGATTAAAGAACTTGGATACATTAAGGACGCACGTGATGATTATAGAAGAAAAGGCATTTTTTATATTCAAAATCTATTCGCCGAGATAGGAAAAAGAATGGGAGTTTCTCTAAAAAATGTTGCTTATCTAACCGAATCAGAAATCATCAATTTCTTGAATGGAAAACAAGTTAATTTACATAAAGGAAAAAAAAGACAAGAAGGGTTTTTGATGTATATGAAAGATGGTAAATATATATGTATTGATCATGCAATCAACGAAGAACTTGTAAAAATTGGTTTTTCTGAGGAAGAAATCAAAGTAAGTGAAATCAAAGGAACGGTCGCATGTCGAGGAAAAGCTATAGGAACAGTAAAAATAGTAAGAACTGTTCACGATATCTTAAAAATTAAAAAAGGAGACATTCTTGTTGCAGTTACAACACATCCAGATTATGTGCCTGCAATGCAAAAATCAGCGGCGATAGTAACGGATGAAGGTGGGATGTTATCACATGCCGCAATAGTTAGCAGAGAATTAGGGATTCCCTGTGTCGTTGGAACAACAAATGCAACAAAAATACTACGACATGGTTCAAAGGTTGAAGTTGATGCTACAAATGGCGTTATAAGAGTTATTGAATAATACTTGTCTTTATCAAATCTCCAACATTACATTTCGACTCATCTTTTCCCAATTCAATTACATATTTCCCTTTAGTAGAAGACTTCCAGAACGTAAATGGCATGAAATTTGTTTTAATTTCAACAACAACCATATTCTTATCAACTACAAGAACATCAATTGGATAAAAGACAAAGAAATTGTGTAAAGAAATGATTCTTTCTGTATTAAATCTCATTATCAAATTTTGTTTTTTTCTAAACATTAAACCACGTGCCTGAGAAAAAACGTTTCGACACACGGTTTCCTTTGAAGAAATAATTGTATTGGTTGTGACATTCCGTATCATTGTGTAAAGAACCAGAATATTGCCTAATAAATGTTTCTTTTTCCATATATTAGTCAACGACATAAATATCCTATAAAATTTTGCATAAAAATATGTTCTTTCCAAAATCCCTCCAAAGC
>PCYB01000058.1 GCA_002762845.1 Candidatus Woesearchaeota archaeon CG10_big_fil_rev_8_21_14_0_10_36_11 | reverse complement strand
TGCTTAGAAGTTTTTAATGATTTTTATACGAAAGTCCTGTTCGTGTTGCCACCGGTCACCGCTTCGCTATAGACCGGATGGTAAATAAAATTTATGGCCTATACGGAATTCTATTTTAAGATTCCATAACCAATCAATCTAAACCTATCACCAACACGTCTCGAAATAGTAATTCGTGCCCCTTTATCTGCACAAATAGGTTTCTTTAATGCACAGGTCGTGTTTTTCTTTGATGGATCAACTACTACCCCCACAGTTGCAGCAGAATTAACATTAAGCATTAACACTTCGTTCTTTGCTAGGGGTTTCACATCAGTTTCTTCTTTTGTTCCTACAACACGTTCAAGAAGGAAAGTGTCAAGAGAAATCTGATAATGTATATCAGGTAATTTTCCTGGAATTCCGACTAGTGCGCCAGTCAACGAATCTGATTTTACAATAGTAGGATCTAACGACGTAGCTAATGCCATACTTCCACCAGGAAGTATTGTATCGACAGGCTGACCACCAGAAAATATTCCAGTAATTTTTGTTTTTAACGGTTTCCATACTTTCTTATTCTTTTCTTCAACCATGTATCCAGGACTAATTTCAATTTCGTCGCCAACTTTAAACATTCCCTGTCGGACAGTTCCCCCTACGATACCCCCAAACAATTTGTCTGGTTTACATCCCGGTTTGTTAATATCAAATGAACGAGCAACAAGCATTATTGGATCTTTTTTTGAAAGTTCCTTTGTAGGTGTTGGTAAATATTCCTGTATTGCTTCTATAAGAATATCGATATTCACGTTTGCTCGTGCTGAAAGAGGAATTATTGAAACGTTTTTATATTCTGTTTTTGCAAGAAAATCTTTAATTTGTTGATAATTCTCTAACGCTTCTTCACGTGTAACTAAATCGATTTTGTTTTGAACAACAACAACGTTTTTTATACCTGATATCTGTAATGCCATTAAATGTTCTTTTGTTTGTGGTTGTGGACATTTTTCGTTCGCAGCGATTAATAATAATGCACCGTCAACAATCGCTGCACCACTTAACATTGTTGCCATTAATGATTCGTGGCCAGGTGCATCTACTAATGATATTTTCCTAAGAAGCGTTGTTGACCCGTTACATTTAAGACACTTATCTTTCGCTGTGTAAAAGTTGCATTTATCACATTTATAAACCGAAAAATCGGCATACCCTAACCTAATGGTGATACCACGTTTCATTTCTTCTGAATGTGTATCTGTCCACTTTCCAGATAACCTTTCCGTCACTGTTGTTTTTCCATGGTCAACATGACCTACAAGAGCAAGATTAAATTCTGGTTGAACAAACTCTTGTGCATCTTTTTGTACAAGCTTTTTTACGGGTATTTTTTTCTTCGCTGGCATAACTACTCCAGAAAGGAAGGGTATTTAAAAAACCTATGGTTTTTTGGACTTTCTTCACAAGACTAGAACACAAGTACAGTAATATGTTGATAATACGTAAACTCTACTAAAACAATAAAAATGAGAAATTGTATAAATTCTTCTATTCCTTTCTTTTCAACCGCGTCATGTATCCGGCGATAGTATTTCGTAATTTTTTACAAGGTACTTCTGCATGACGTGTGGTAATTTCTTTATTTTTGGAAAAATCTGTTGTAAATGAATCTCCATACCTCTTCAGTAATTCCTTTGTTTTCCTTTTAATGAATGTTGTTTTGATACGTCCCATAGAAATCTCATTTTGGCACGATATTTATAAAGATTTCTAAAAAAAACCTATTTACTCCAGTATACGTTTCAGTAATATTTATATATTAAAATCGTTTTCTCCACACAATGGTTATTCTCTTTGACCAATTTAATTTGCCAGAGGACATTTATAAGGTTATCTTTGCTACTGAGCAGCAGGAGATAGTAGGCAAAATGCTTATAAAATACATGTGGGACAATAGCGGAGAGATAGGAAAAACAGAGATGAGTTTGTTTGCAACTGCTCTTCATGACGGCAAGGCTATTATTAAAGAAAAAGGAAAGTCCCCGTTAGATAAAGAGCAACGTATTTCGTATAATAAACGACAGTTTTACGATAGAATCCTTACACCAATGCGTGGAATGGGCATGATAGACTACGACCTATATAAAAAAACGTATAAAGTATCTGACAAATTTAATAAGATGATGATTAGAGTAGGCCTTATGTGGTTGCGTGAATTAGAGAAAAATAGAAATAAATAAAATTAAATGATTAACAATCTGATAGAAGATTGGTGTTTTCTCCAAATTGTTGCGCAAATTCAGTAGATTCTAACAATGCGCAAGTTTCTTCGCTAAGAAGATTTCCACGTAAATCTAAGTCGTTTAAAACAGGCATATCCCAACCAGATCCAGGTATAGAAACAATGAGATTATCTTTAAGACTTAAAGTTACTAATTTATTCAATCCCACAAGCGCACTAATATCAGTTACATTGTTTTCATCAAGGATCAAATATTCTAAAGTTTTTAACTGAGCAAGTTCGCTGATGTCGGAAATTTGATTTTTGTCTAAGTGAAGTTTTGTAATTTTTGTTAAGTTTTGTAACCCGGTTAAATCTTCAAGTTCGTCGCGTCCTAGTTTCAGGAAATCAAGATTACTATACTTTTCGATTTTCCCTTCAACGGAAATCAGAGGTCGTTGTCGTACCCAAATAAAATCCACACTTTTTGCAAATTCGTCAGTAATTTCTTCATCATCCCGCATATTATAAAACTCACGAACAGCTTCTTCAACATAATCACGTTCTTCTGCTATAACAATTGGAGATCTACCAATTTCTTTTAACATAAATTGTGCTTTAGATCTCAAAACTGCAGACTTAACATTAGTAAGTGTGGGATCAGAATTGATCTTTGCTTGTAGGTTACTACGTAACGTTGCTTTAGCTTCACCAACTAGAGTACCAGAATCTTCAGGAATGTTAGCAAGTTCAGTAAGCTCTTCTTCTGAGAATTCTTCCAATGCAGAGTCGACCGCTTTATCATCAACGTCCTCAGTGGGTACGCACGCAACGAAAACGAGCATTATAACCACTATAATAAAAGTAATTAACAGTTTATGTTTCATAATATCACCTTCTTTATTCTACAACCTAAAAAATAAGTAAAGTATATAATTGTTATGGTAAAGAAAAAACGGCACAAGTTATTTAAATTAGTTCTCATTTATGAGTAGTATGTCTCTAGACTATGATTATGAAGGAAATCTGAATGTTCTACGAAATATGTTAGAAATAACTGATGACTATGGAAGAGATTATCCAATTTTTGATCCCTCTGAAAATGGAATAGACGTGTTAACTGTCTTATTTGCTACCCGAAGTGATGATAGTCAAATCGCGACACCATTTTTGGAAATTAGAAGAGAGAACGAGGGTTTGCTATCTTATTATATTGATTCCGATGAAGATGCAAGAAAGATTACCCCAGAAGAGATTGCAGAAAGTATGAGAAATGGATATAGAATGTGTGGGGTGCCAACTCCAGAAATATTGTCACAACGCCTTTGTTCTACTATGATGGAACGAGTTGGAGAGATTATACTAAAAAGAGAAAAAGAAAAATTAGAAAGAAGACTATTAGAATATTAAATTCCGGCTTCTCTCTTCAAAACATCTACTTTATCTGTTTTTTCCCATGTAAAGTCAGGATCGTCTCGTCCAAAGTGGCCATATGACGCCGTTTTTTTATAGATTGGTCGTCTAAGGTTCAAATGTTCAATGATTGCTTTTGGCCTGAAATCAAAATGAAGTCGTACAAGTTCAACAATCTTCTCTTCAGGAATCTTATTAGTATTAAACGTATCTACCAAGATACTTACTGGTTGTGCTACACCAATAGCATATGCAACCTGGAGTTCACATTTGTCTGCTAATCCTGCAGCGATGATATTTTTAGCTACATATCGAGCATAATATGCTGCAGATCGATCGACTTTACTGGGGTCCTTTCCTGAAAATGCACCACCACCATGACTTCCATGACCACCGTATGTATCAACAATAATCTTCCGACCAGTAACACCGGCATCAGCAACCGGACCACCAACGATAAATAATCCAGTAGGATTAACAAAATATTTTGTCTCATTATCAATCCACTCACCACAGATTGGTTTTATTATCTTTTCAATAATGTCCCTTCGAATTGTTTCAAGACCAACATCTGGATGATGTTGTGTTGAGATAACAACTGCTTCGACACGTTTAGGAATACCATTTTCATACTCAACAGTAACTTGCGACTTACCGTCAGGACGTAAGTACCATATTTCTCCTCGTTTTCGTGCACTTGCGAGCCGTTGTGTAAGTTTATGTGCAAGTACTATAGGAAGAGGCATATATTCCGGAGTTTCATTAGATGCATATCCAAACATTAATCCTTGGTCACCTGCACCCTGTTCTTCATATAAACCAGTTCCTTCCGTTACTCCTTGGGAGATGTCGGGAGATTGTTCTGAAATTGCTACTAAAACACCACATGTTAATCCATCAAATCCAAATTCAGGTTTATTATATCCTATTTCAATAATGGTCTCACGAACAATTTTCTGAATATCAACATACGTTGTCGTGGTAACTTCGCCTGCAACAACAACGAATCCCGTCTTTGTAAGACATTCAATTGCTACCCGTGCATTTGGATCCTCTGTGTAAATTGCATCTAAAACTGAATCAGATATCTGGTCACACATCTTGTCTGGGTGTCCTTCTGTTACGCTTTCGCTTGTAAAAAAATATTTGTTTTGTGCCATTGTATATGTTAAACCTCGATTGTTTTTAATTATCTTTCTCTGGAATCTTTTCTGAAAATAAAATAATTTGTTATATAAAACCTCTTGACAACAATATTCTAATAGGAATATTTATAAACAAGCTATATTCTTTAAAGGGTATGATACAAGAATTAGATAAAATCAAGAGAATGCGAAAGAAGCATAATCTTAACCAGAAAGAACTTGCTAAGAAAGCTGGAGTGTCCCAGAGTTTAATTGCGAAGATTGAAGCTGGAACAATTGAACCTTCATTTAGTAAAGCACAACAGATATTTCACGCTTTAGAAGAGATGCGTGAGAAAAAAGAGCGTAAAGCGAACGAATTAATGAACAAAATTGTTGTTTTTGTAAAAAATAATGATACTGTAAAAGAAAGTGTAAAGATTATGAAAAAAAAAGGGATATCACAGATGCCTGTGTTGTGTAAAGGAAAAGTGTGTGGCCTCATTACGGAAGGAACAATAATTAAAGGTATAACCAATAATCCTGAAAAGATTAATATCATTAAAGTTAATGACATCATGGAAGATGCACCACCTATCATCTCAGTAAACACAGGTATAAAAACGGTGTTAGAATTGTTAAAAGATAATCCAGTCCTTTTGGTTGCAGAGAAAGGGGAGATACAAGGAATAATTTCAAAAAGTGATTTGTTAGAAAAGATTGAATGATTAGATTCGTTTTTTTACTCGTTTGTTGCCTGGAATGCAAGAATATCTTCAGTGCTTAATTTCCTTCCTTTTTTAAGTTTATCTTGCACTTCTGCTGTTCTTTCTTTTACTTTCATCTTAAAACTTTGAACATCGTCCTCTTTGAAAAGTTTTGATAATTCGTTGACACGTTGTAAGACTTGTTCAAGTTGTTTTTTTGTTTCTTCATACTGTGACTTTAATTGCACGTATGATTCTGTTATTGGTTTTTCTTCATCACGTAACAGTTTTATTTCTTTGTAAAGCGTTTGGACAGTTTCATGTTTCTCCTGTGACTGCTGAGCTTTCTGTTGAACTTGTTTATGTGCCTCCTGGGCTTGTCGACGGCGTTCAGAAAAATCTTCAGAGACAGTATTAATTTCTTTCCACATATCACTTAGTTCTTTTACTTTTGCATACGCAACTTTTATTTCTTTTAACTGTTTGCGCAACTGTTGTTCTTTAGAATAGGGCATAACTTCAGTCTCAAGTTTTTCTTCTATTTGAACAATGTCGCGTTTAAGTTTTTGGGGATTGTCCTGTACAACATTTTTATCAAGAAGAGCTTTCTTTTTCTGGTCAACCTCTTTTCTTGTTGACGACTTTTCCTGAACAGAAGTGTTAAGTTTGTCACGTGTTATTTTAAGTTTCTTTACCTCTTTTGTCATAGAATCACGTTCAGCTTTTGATTCTTTCACCTTAGAAGTTTTAGACTTAATTGTATCGCGTAAAGAACGTAACTTTTGGTATGCAGTTTCTTTTTCTCTGTTTTTGGATAATAATTGAGAACGAAGCACCGCTACTTCTTTCTTTTTATTCTTAAACTCTTCACGAAGTTCCTTCAAATCACCACCTGTTTCCATAAATATTCACGTATTGTTGAAATTGTAATATTTAAAAAAAGAAAAAAAAGGAAAAAGAAACACTTTTATCCGAATAGTGCACCTAAACCAGCAGCAGCCGATTCTTCCGCTTTCTTTTCGTCAGCAGCTTCTTTCTTCTTTTCTTCTTTTGTGTCTTTTGTTGTAGCATCTCCACTACCACTTACAGCAGCGACAGGAGCAACAAAAGCAGCTTTTTGTACAGCTTCGTCGATATTCACTCCCTCAAGTGCAGCGACTAATGCTTTAACACGTGCGTCGTCAACTGTGACACCGGCAGCGGTTAAAACACTTTTAACAGCATCTTCTGTAATCTTCTTTCCTGCTTTATGAAGCAGCATTGCAGCGTAAACGTATTCCATTTTTTTATTTCCTCCACATTGAATTCTTGTAAGTATTTTTTTACAGACCAGCCTCTTTCGTAACGGAAAGAGCGTGTTGTTCTGAACGTGATAAGATGTCCCCTTTTGTATCTTCAGTAAGGAATGCAGATTCAATCGAGATGGTTCGTGCATCCCGCCCTGCTTTTTGGACAAGTAATTCCATTGTGTCTT
>PCYB01000011.1 GCA_002762845.1 Candidatus Woesearchaeota archaeon CG10_big_fil_rev_8_21_14_0_10_36_11 | reverse complement strand
ACTTAATGAAAGAGGCTTTGGAGGGATTTTGGAAAGAACATATTTTTATGCAAAATTTTATAGGATATTTATGTCGTTGACTAAAATACCTTATTTGTACGGTTTGGACCTGTTTATAGTTTCATATATCACTTGTTTCAGTGTTTCTTCTCTTTTTCGTAAGAAATCAGTTGGTTTTAACAAAAATTGATCAACGCCTACAGCTGCCCATCTTTCTCTTGACTCTTCTACAGCAGACATGCCAATTATTGGAATACTGTCTCCGTACGCTTCACGAAGTAATCCAACATACTCTGGATTAGGTTTATTTAAATGTGTTTTTGTATCAGAAAGAATGACATCAGGATTCATAAGAAAACCATAAACACAGATTAAACAATGATGAAGTATAACTTCTATACCAACCTTTTCTAAACCCCTTTTTACTATTTCTTGATCGTCAGGGGTATCGTCAATAACTAACACTTTTTTTCCATTTAACATAGCTCTAAATATCGGAAATGGTGTTTATAAAATGTTTGAAACCATTATCTTAAGAGGCCTTAATACTTTTCAATGCTCAATTGTCCTTTTCTAGTTCCTTTAGGCACTTTGGTAATATCCTCACCAACTTGCTTCTTAACATCAGCAGCAATAGTCTTTCCAAGAATCTGTCCTAATGAAGTAATATCAGCTTTCTTTACATCACCAAGATTTTTTATGCCGTTAGA
The DNA here is from genome assembly GCA_002762845.1 of Candidatus Woesearchaeota archaeon CG10_big_fil_rev_8_21_14_0_10_36_11. Taxonomy (GTDB): domain Archaea; phylum Nanobdellota; class Nanobdellia; order Woesearchaeales; family GW2011-AR9; genus PCYB01. The sequence goes on along the minus strand of PCYB01000011.1, from coordinate 6,292 downwards.
ATACATCCTACGTGCTCTCACACGGCCAATATTCTTCAATTTTAATAATACTAATAACTCTTCTTTGACTCCATTTTTTACCCGTACTCGTAATGTTCGTACAGCTTTCACGACTTCTCTATATTCCATTATCTTTGCAAGTTCTTCAGCGGCGTACAATAACCAGTCTGCAGTCTCTAACTTCATTCGTATCTCTCCTGGTCGAATGCCAAACGTTTCCATACAATAATCCTCGTCGTTTTCGTTAATCCACGCGTCAAAAAATAATGTTGTTTTAATCGATTTACAAAATTCATTATATTCCGGATCAAATGCACTTGGTTCTTCCTGCAATAATAATTCATAATTCTTTACTAATTCATCTTGAACCATATCATGCTCTTTCACTTTAACCCGTAATAATGGCCTCATCTCAAGAGTGTTTGATATCATGTGTAACAATGAAAATGTGTTTTTACTCTCAGTAAAATTCGTCATACAATCAAGAATGTACCGTGCTGTTAGCGGATCAAGGTACAGTTCAGACACTCGTTTTCCAATCTGTGTTGCTCGTGTTGTTCTTGTTCTATTCATGTCATGTGCTATCACAAAGTCTCCAGCATTACCTTCAATGGAAACAAATTTCCATTTTTCTAATAATGATAACATCTTATCCATGATATTCTCTAATTTTGCCATGTCTTTGAACTGATGTGCCCAAAACGTTTTTGCAAAGAATGTTTTCATGGATTCTTCATTTCGTATTATTCCTGAAGAAATAAGTGATAAAACGTATGTTCGTAATACTGGTTCTACAGCTAATTTTGAATAAATGTCTTCTGGTTCACCGAGTACGTACCGCTCATAAATTTCTTCTTTTTCAATATCATCCTTTGCAATGGTAATTGCTTCACCAAACGCTTCATATTCTGGCCGTCCTGCCCTTCCTGCCATTTGCATATATTCCAAGATAGGTATCCAATCCATGCCCCATTTGCCAGAATATCGTTTAAGTGATTTTATAATAACTCTGAATGCAGGAAGAGACATTCCTGCAGCCAATGTCGGTGTACAACAAATAATCTTTATGTTTCCACTTCTAAACTCGTCTTCAATAAGATCTTTTTGTTTTTGTAATAATCCTGCATGATGAAACGCCACCCCTTTCTTGATACATCGGGATAGCCTTTTACATTGTTTTGTGGGAGTAGATGCTGCTTTAAGAACAGTCTCTTCAAACTCAGGATAATTCATATGCGTTAATAAAGAAATTTCTTCTGCTGTTTTTTCTGCACTCGCTCGGCTTGGCACAAATATGAGTGCCTGTTTGTTTTTCTGTATCGTTTCAAGAGCAAGTTTATGAATAGTATCCATTATTTTATTTTTGGTTTGTATTCTTTATTAAATTATTTGTTTATTTAGATTTATGTCACTTCTCATAGTTTTGTGTCATAATTATATTAGTCTTTGTATTTTTGTCAAAATATTTATATAAAATTAGTGAATTTTTCTATAAAGAATATACCCCATATAGTGGAGGAAATAAAAAAATGTCAATTTGTGATTATACTCATGGTGGACTTGAACTTGCTAGAGATAGAACGCCAGGTTTTGTTCCACTTGAAAAAGGGCCGGTTGGAAGAGCATACGAAGATGCTCATGCCGCTCGTTTGGATCAATGGAGACAAGAAACATATCATATTCTGCGGGTTTTTTATGATCCGGCAAAAGCCTCTGAGATACTAGGAACAATGCGGCCATCGGACGAATTCATGGCATGTTATGGTGGATCTCGCCGTTAATTTTCTATCTTTTTACTTTTTTATCTCTAACAATGCTCGATGTGCAGAGACTAAAGATTCTTCTTTAATATAAATCAAGAGTTCTGGCATGCTATACACTTCGTCTTCGATATTAACATCACACATAGCCAACTCGCCAGCGATTCGTGCAGAGATACCTTTTATCTGACTAATATCCTTAGGAAATTGTAATCGTATCTCAGAAAGGTTCTTTTGCACATCAAGAATGTCAGATTCTTTAAATAATGATACTTTTTTCTCAAAATCTTTCATGTTAACGATTAATGTAACTGTTTCTTTTGACTTTACAATTCGACAATTGTCCCGTAATACTCTTTTTCCAACAAAATCTTCACAAATGGTATTAAATGCTTTATCTTTAAGCAAAATCCTTGCAATAGTGTCCTTTGTTGAAATTGACATCTGTGCAAAGACTTTCTCAGCTTCTTTTGAATGTATTGAACTTACACTTTCTATATCGTACCGCCGTATGCTGCTTATAACTGCATCAAGAGAAGATCCAATGTTATACTTCTGCTGAAGGTACTTTGCTAAAGATCGAATATTGATAAGTTTTTGTTTGAGACACTTTTGTATTGCTACGTCTTGGTTTAATAGACGTGCTATCTCCTGATTAATACTTTTCATAGGATGTAGAATCTAGTTTTTGTTTAAAAATGTATGGGTTTAATGCTCAATAATGTACGTTCTGTACGGACCAACGCTAGTTTTTGTTTGTGTTGTAACAGACTCTACATCAAGAACATTTACTATCCACTTTTTTGTAATTGTATCACGGCCGTCAGTTATTTTTACTTTTACACTTTTTCTCCCCGGGGTGATGAATGTTCTTGTGATAGTACTTGTTTCTTGTACGCGCGGTTCGTGCGGCGAAAATATCCATGTGTATGAAAGCGCATCTTCATCTTGATCTGTTGCAACCGCATGGAATGTAATTTGTTCATTTACATTTACAGTAATTTCTGTTGCAGGAAGGTAGTCAAGAAGTTCTGGCTGTTGATTAACATTTTTCACAGTAATCTTGACGGGATGTACAACTCTACTTGCTCCATCACGCGCAGTAAATTCCAACCAGATAACTTCTTTCTCACTGTTTAACTTTTTGTTAAGATACTGCCAATTACTAACAATGTTGTTCCACCGACTGTCACTTTTGTTTGTTACAAATGTATAAGGGGGAGTCCAAACAAATACGCCCTCAGCGAATGATGCGCCCTCAGGAAGATAATCCATAGAAAGCGATACTGTTTCATCATCTTTGTCAAACGCTTCTGCACGAAGAGTAAATTCCTGTCCTTCAGTAACTACAACATTGTCCTGTATCTCAATTGTTGGTTCTCTGTTCATTCTTTGCACGATAATTTTTACAGGAATGGTATCCTCTTCCATTCCATCAGTTGCCGTTACATAAACCTCGTACGTATCTTCATCTTCATATCCCGTTTTCCATTCGCCACTTCGTCTCTCTAACGGCCAGGAATAATAATATCGTACAACGTCACCATCTGGATCAACTGCGTACGCATTTACATCAACCGTTTCTGTTTCCTGTACTATTATGTCCGGTAATTGTGTTAATATTGGTTTTCTGTTTACATTATATACAATAATATCAACATTTCCTATTGTACATTTATCAATTCCACACACTTCAACGATTATTGGAATTGATTTCTTTTGTAAGAAGAATTTTTCAAGGCGTAGTGTGTTTAATACAGTACTAATAAATCCACCCTTTCTTTTGATCGTATCGTAATCTGGTTCCCAACTAAATTTATTTTTTCGTATAACTGCATTCTCTGGCGCATTAGAAATGGTAATAGTAACGTCATCTTTATCGGGGTCGTACGTATCTATAGTCCACTCAAGTTTCTCTCCTTCGTTAACCCACAATTTCTGTGGAAGTGTTATTACTGGGGCTCTATCAACATCTATGACAGTTATATCTATTGTTGTTCTATCTTCTAACTCGCCGTCCGATGCAGTAACATCAACGGTATATTCTCCCGCATCTTCAAAATTTGTTTTCCATTCACCATTCTCAGAAAGAGGTTCTTCAAACGTGTACTGTAACACATCCCCATCAATATCCTGTTCAGGAACGTTTATCGTTACCATTTCACCCTCTTTTATAGTTATATGTTGAGAAAGAATTGTTGGTTTTCTGTTTGTGTTCTTTACAGAAATTGTCCATCTCCTTTCTATTATATTTGTATCATCAGTAATAGTGAGAGTTAATTCATGGTTTCCCGTATCATCATATCCAAAATAATATTCTCCTGAAAGTTCATCACTTATGATCTTCCCATCAATTTTCCACAGGACAGTCATTGGATCATTTTCACCATCTCTCACGTCCATTGAAAATCTAAACGGTTCATTTTCTTTTCCTGTAACGAAAGACGCTGTCGAAAAAATATCAATAATTTCTGGTGGTTGATTTGTTGGAAGTACCTCTATCTCAACACGCTTTGTCACTTCAACAAAACCGTCATATATTGTGAATGTTGTTACGAATACGCCCTCATCATCATATCCCGTTTGCCATTTTCCTTGACTATCAAATGGAGGGTTAAAAGTATAACTTAAAATGTCATTATCTGGATCAGACACAACAGATTTTAAATCGATAAGTTGCGTTTCTTTTGCTATAATCTTATTTTCTACTGTTTCTGGAGGGAGGTTTGTATTCTGAACAATTATTTGAATTGTTTTTGTAGTTTCATCTTTTCCATCAGAAGCTATAATATCAACATTATGTTCACCAGCATCACTAAAACTTGTTTGCCATTCACCATCAACATCAAATGGGGCAGAATACCTGTACGTCACAAAATCTCTATCTGGATCAATCGCTTCTGCTCTAATTTTAATAAAATCACCTTCCTGCGCATAATATATCTTTGTTGCTGCGGGAACAGCGTACATAAGAAGTACAAATAAGATTAGTCCAAGTATGAGTTTTGTGTTGTTGTGTGTCATTGTGTTATGATGTAGGTGGGTATGATTGTATGAAAAGTTGGAAGAAAAAAACAAAAAATGTTTTTTTATTGCGTTCCAAGCGAGATGTCAACAATTTCCGGTGGCATGTTAACGTCTCCAACAACGACATTGATTCTTTTCGTTACTTTCTCTTTGCCGTCATCTGCAACAATAGAAATAACATATTCACCATGGTCTGTGAATGTTGTCTCCCAGATGCCGTCATTTCCAACCGGTTCGCTTATTGTTACAGTAACATCATCACCATCAATGTCAGATACAATCGGTTTTATTTCAACAGTTTCTCCTTCTTTAACCGTAATGTCCTGTATCCCTTCAAGTACTGGAAGTACGTTTACATCAACAACTTCAATCATGACTGTCTTAACTGTTTCAAGTTCACCGTCACTTGCAACAACTTTTATTTTATATTCACCAGAGCTTGTATGATCTGTTTGGAAACGTCCAGTTTTTAATGGTTCTGAAACGGTTACTGTTACATGATCATTGTTTGGATCTTTTACAGTAGGCTCGAAAGTAACCAATTCTCCTTCTTTTACGATCATATCAATGATGCCTGTGATAATTGGCGCAACATTAACACGTTCTACAACAAGTTTAACTCGTCGTGATGTTGTAAGTCGACCATCAGTTGCAGCAACCGTAACGATATATTCGCCAGCATCACCATATTGTGTTTGCCACTCACCTTTTTTGTTAAGTGGTCGTGAGAATGTATGTGTGACAGGATCTTTATCCGGGTCAGTAACAATTGCATCAAGTTTTACGAATACATTTTCTTTAACAGTAATCACTTGTAAATCTGTATCAGCTTCTTGTGCAATTGGTTCTTCTTGTAATTCAGGAAGGATAACTTCTTCAACAACAGTTTCATCTTCCAATGCCAGTTCCTTCTCTATTTGTGCAATTTCATCAATGAGAGAATCTTCTGTTAATTGTTCCTCAGGAATCTGATACGCTTTGTAATCAACACATCCTGCAATAAATATAGTAATTATAAATACGATAAATACTAAAACCACTTCTTTTTTCATAATACATAACACCCCCAATAATCAAATGTAAAAATCCATATGATACGAATTTTTATAATTCCATAATGATAACTGCTATTTAAAGATTTAGACACATGAAACTATATATAGAGATAGCATAAAATGTGTTGTTTTTTTCTGTTAAAAAAATAATAAAATGGCTCCACCGAGACTTTCATACGGAAAGCGCAGAACGCTAGTGACCGTGTTTGAACTCGGGACCTCACGATTTCTTTCCCATAAGGATATCAGTCGTGCGCTCTACCAGGCTAAGCCATGGAGCCAATTTATTACTGCAAACACAAATTTCTTTTTAAACATTACGGATTAAAAAAGATATAGACCTATGTTCTTGAAAAAGTAACTATTTAGCTTTCTGAAGTTCCACAACTATTCTCGAGTATAGAAAAGTTTATTTACTTCTTTAGCTACTTTGTAGCTAATATGAAAAAA
>PCYB01000062.1 GCA_002762845.1 Candidatus Woesearchaeota archaeon CG10_big_fil_rev_8_21_14_0_10_36_11 | reverse complement strand
GAGATTTTCAAGAAAAATAAGTTAAATTTGACAAACTGTCAAATGGATATTTAGGATGAAATAGTTAGCAAACTGTCAAACTTGGGAAATAATCCAATTGCTCCCAATCCAAGTAAACCTATCACAACAGTTCCAATTGTTTGTCTCATTCCCATAAAAGATTCAATAGAATAACAACTTATAAATCTTATGCATAGATACTACTTTAAAGTTAATATTCATTCAACCGCAACATACTCTGCACCTAACGTTACATCAGAATCTTTGACACTACTACCAATATTATCAAACAGGTACCTTTGAAGAACAACTTCTGTTTCATTGTCCATTCTAAAGATAACAAGTTCTACAACAATACCATAATAGGTGTCAATATACGTTCGTTCATACTTGCCGTCATTATTCGTGTATTGGACCACAAATGTATCTCTTCCGTCAACAGGCCTGTTATCGTACTTTTCTATACCAGAAGGAACGTTGTAAAGTAACTGGACAGGGTTTATTTCTGGGATTGTATGGTTAATTGGATAATATTTTAAAGTATAGTCACAACTTTTACTTTTAGCACACGCACCTATTGCATCTTCTCCGTTAAGGTACACTTCATTATAATACATGTCTGTTGCATACCTCAGATTATCAACATAAACTATTTTTGCTTTTTCATCTTTAACATACATCGTATATGAGAGTAATGGTTCCAACTTACCCCTGCTTGAAAGTTCTGTCCCTATGAAAGAATATTTGTAATTTGTAACTTGTTTCCCTTTGTTTATGAGACGTGTTATTTCATCAGTAGGTTCTGATATTTCCTGTGCCGGTTCTTCAATTATTGGTTTTGGTTCAACAAAAGGTTCTGGTCTCGGTTCTTCAATCTTAGATTCTGGACAGAGTGTTTGATCTTGTACTATTGACCCGTCCTGGCAGGTAAACTCGGTTTGTGTACAGCCAACTATGAAAAGTGTAAGCACAAGAAGATAATATAATTTCATGTACTAAAGTAAAATGTTAATGTATATAAATTTATTTAATTTAATTAAAAAAATTAATTTCCGTGTAATGCTGCTAAAACTTCACTGCAGAACCGTCGTGTATTTTCAATTTTGCCACGAACTTTATCTATCGGTATTGGTTGTGGTTGGTTAACCGTATGAACAAGAAGAGAACTGCCACCCAGAGGTTCTTTTCCCAGTTCCATTTGTTCTGCAGCTATGTTCTGAAGAGCTTCTGCCATTTTAATAGCTTCATCCCGAGGAAGGTCGTTGAGTGCCTGAACCCATCGATTCATGCCCATCCCGCCATAATATGTAAAAAGATCTGTGACTATGTATAATCCACATTCTCCGTCAAACGTTACAGTTTTTCCGTGTAATTCATATTCTGTCATTTTTAAGTATCTCCAAACATGCCAAAACATATTTTATTAATATTCCTTTTTGTTTATTTATAAAACTTTTCATCTGTTTACTACTACTTAGTAATTTCACTTAATAAAATTTATAAATGTATCTCTTTTTATGGCTTTGTGTAAGAAGTCCAACCCATAGCTTACTAATTTAATACACAGAGGGGTTACTTTTTACACAGAAGCCCTACTTTATACACAGGCGGGAGTTTATACACAAAGCCTCTTTTTATGATATCTTAATAAAAATATTATTTAAAAAGATTATTGTAACAGAATCTAATTTTCAGTATTTCCTATACTCAAATCAATTCTTTAACCTTCCCAAACTTCCTTCCTTTCTTTTTATTAATTACAATAAACTTCTCAAGCATGTTAACAAACCTAACACCAGTATTCCTCGTGAATAAAAAAGAAACATTGTCAGATTTCATGGAAACAAATTCCCAGGAGTGGAAATATAACACTGGATTAATACCACGCCTACATAACTTATTAACAGCACGTTGTGTCCACCATACACCAAGGTTCCGCATGAACATCCATACAATGGGTAAACGTGTAAATGGATACACAGCAACAGGAATTTCTTTAATTTTTAAGTAAGGAAAACTATGCGGTTTAATAGGAAATGTTCTATTGTTGTAATAACCAGGTAAGTATGCTGGATGTAACGACGAATCATACGTAAAGCCCAATGAATCTAAGACTTCTAATAAACGTAAAGAATACTGTACCTGCGGTGCACGAAAGCCAACAATCTTAGTACCAATAATCTTTTCAATTATCTTTTTTCCTTTCATAACATCTTCAGCAAGGTTAAATTTCCTATTACGATAATGATGTTCGTAGCCGTGACATGCAATCTCATGACCTGCTTTAAAGATGCGTAACACGTCTGAAGGATGTTGTTCTGCATAATAGCCAGTAATAAAGAACGTTGCATGAACATTATGTTTAGAAAACAATTTTAACAACTGAGTATTGCCATCATAACTAAACTGGGTATTAAAATTATCTATATCATGACGGCCCCGTAAATAGGGTGAGTTCCACTCTTCACAATCAATCGTTATTGATATCATATGTATATACCGTAATTCCTACAAATTCCTGAACATTAATTAACGTATGCTGGCTCATTTCATGAACAAAAAAGTCGTGCGTTTCATAATTGTGTGATAAGATTAAATGGACCATTTCTTTATCTGAAACAAATTGAGGGATCAGGACTTTATCACTAACCTCGTTCAGCCGTAACTGTGGCAACGTACCATCATAATAATAGTTGAACGCCCACCATGTATGTTTAGCAGTATTGAACATTATACCATCACTATAATCAGCAGAAACAAATTCTGACGTTTCACGCCACTGTTCTTTTATGTCAGTTGTATAATATTGTACTAGGACAAAAGACGATACCAATAAATACAAGAACAATAAAACAACAAACAGTTTCTTGAGATCAACCATTTTTCGTGCAAAAAACAAATAAACTAAAGGTAGCATAAAGTGTGAATATCGTATCAGTGGAGAATTGCTAAAGAGAAAGTCATGATAGACTACTGAAAATATCAAAAACCCAAGAAATATAAGTATGAATACTGTGTTAGACATGGTACATGATGAAATATAATCAACGACCTTCTTCTTTCTCAAAACAATAAATACTGTTATCACAAACACAATAGTACACATGATAGCAAACCACAATAAATACGTAAACCCATCAAACCCAAATTTATACATAAATTTTAAAGACAAAATCGTTGACAATAGCCACGATATCTGTGTAAAAGCAATAGGTATCCAGGGAACATACAATAATATCATTCCGGCAAGTAATAACATAAATTTACGTATATTAGTTCTACAACCAAACCATTTAATTGAATGTACCCTATTTACATAATGAATAACAAGATACACAAATATTTCAAAAGTAATAACAACGTAACTTAATACGTGTGTGTATAATAATGCACCATTGCCAAGGATAAGGAACAGTGCATTTTTAGTTGATGCATCCTTCAAAAACTTTACAAAAAAGTATAACGAAAACAAAAATAGAAACATAAACATTGAATACATCTTTGCTTCCTGTGAATAGTATATCAACACAGAAGATAAAGAAAAGAATAATGCACTTACTAGCCCCACTTTTGAACCGTACAACTCTTTAACAAAAAGAAACATCATTATTACTGATAAAAAACCAAACAGCATAGGAACAAACCGCATCATAAATTCAGCAGTACCAAATACAGACGTAAACGAATTTTCAAGAATGTAAAATAAAGGTGGATGAACGTCATTATAAATGAGGATATCGAACAACTCGTTCCAGCCAAGTGTTGTATAATGATACGTAAACGCTTCATCGACCCATATTGATTCTGAACTTAAATCGTTAAATCGTAAAAATAAACCTATAAATACTATGATCAACAACAATAAAACAACACGGCGCTGAGTAGAAGTTACCACTCAAAAGTATGCTTTCATAATCTTTATAAAGCTTATGAAATCATGGAATTCAATGAATATTGTCATATCTATACCGGCATATAACGAGGAAAAAACCTTACCGAGAGTTCTTGACGAAATTAAAGAAGTAATGAAAGGGAACTACACGTATAAGGTCCTTGTCCTCAATGATGGCTCTACAGATAAGACAAAAGATGTTGCACAGAAACACGGTGCCATCGTAATCTCAAACAAAAAGAATCGCGGCCTAGCAGAAACATTTCGAGCAGAGATGCGTGAATGTATTAAACTCAAAGCTGATATCATTGTCCATACGGACGCGGACGGCCAGTATCATCCGCAACATATTCCACAATTAATAGAAAAAGTAAAGGAAGGCTATGACCTTGTCCTCGGATCAAGATTTCGTGGAAAGATTGAGAAAATGCCGTTCATGAAACGGATGGGAAACAGGATGTTTTCACGTGTCATAAGCAAACTGACAAAAACTACTATTACAGACTCAACAACTGGTTACCGTGCATTTACCAGAGAAGTTGCAGAAGATATAAGTTACATTAACACATTTACGTACACACAGGAACAAATAATTAAAGCTGCAAAGCAAGGGTTTAAAATTACTGAAATACCCATAGTAGCCAGAAAAACCAGAAATTCGCGTTTGTTTAAAAGTTCGTTTCAATACGCAGTCAAAGCGTGGATAAACATTTTAAGGATCTACCGTGATTATGATCCATTGAAATTTTTTGGATATGCTGGTGGTTTACTTTTTGGTACGGGTGTGTTAATTGGAATATATGTTCTTATACATGTCTTATTAACGGGAGCTGCCGGGGGTATTCCACGAGTTATATTAAGTGCTATCCTGATGCTTGGTGGCATACAAATTACTATTTTCGGTTTCCTTGCTGATATGTTGCGAAAATGAAACTCACATCTCTGTTTAAATTTCTTGTGAGTATTACACTCTTAACATACTTAATAATTAAAATAGATATTATTAATATAATCCACATACTGCGAAATATCCATCCCGCAATATATATTTTATTTCTCATCCCATTTCTCTTAGTAATATTCCTTAACAGTATAAGTGTTTATTTTTTGTTATTATCAATACGCATTAAAACGAAGTTTAAAGACATTTTAAAATTCAAACTTCTATCACGTTCTTTCAGCCTGTTCTTTCCTGGTCAGCTGGGAGAACTGTCACTTGCACCGTTGCTTAAGATGAAAGATATCCCTATTGGAAAATCTCTTGCAGTCATAACGCTTGATAAAATAATATCATTACTTTTCATTACCATTTTTGCATTTTACGGATTTTTATTATACTTTGAAACAAACATACTCTGGAAATTAATTATTCCTTGTGGTATTATTCTGGGAGTTTTTATTGTTATCATTCTTTCACAAAAAAAACGATACTTTGTACGAAAGTACATTTTACGTAAATATGCACGACTTTTTGCAGGATATGGAAAAAATGTTACGTACATTTGGAAAAAACGTAAAGATGCACTTTTTATCGATGTTGTCATGACGTTGTCATGGTTAGTATCAACAGCGATAATTATTAAAATAGTATTTATCTACTTCGGGTTCAGTGTGAGCCTGGTAGAAATTCTTGCGATTCAGGCAATAGGATCCTTATCATCAATGATACCCATCTCTTTGTCAGGTCTGGGAGTCAGGGAGTCAGTTACTGTTTACCTTTATTTTAAAATCGGTGTTGATCCAGTAGTCGTTGGAACTATCCTTCTTCTGTTCCTGTTTGTATCGTACCTTGTATCAACACTAACGATTATTATTGCGTCAAAAAACTTTTCACTTGCTGCATTGAAAAAAATCGTAAAAGAAAACTAACTTTGCCATTTTTTTTCAGAGATAAAATCTACCATCCATTGTGTCAGATCAATTTTATCCGCGAGCATTTTCTTCCGTCGGGAATCGAACATCTTTTTGTGTATTCCCGAATCTACTAAAGATCGAATTTTCGCCAATGTTGGCCTGAACGTTGTAAAGTTGTACACTAACCCGTACTTTTCATGGTCACGTAAATATCCTAACTGTAAATGGTTAACATACACTGCGGGCGTTCCAAGGACTGCAGCTTCTGACGCCATTGTCGCTCCCTCACCAACGTACAATGTTGCATAATATAACAAATCGTGAATCTTCTCAGGGGAAACTGCCATTCGATACTTTTCAAATTCTGAGGGTAATGACGTTTCAGACGTTATAATAACGCGACCATGTTTTTCTAACGTGTGAACAATGGCACGTTTCATTGCGACATCTAACCCTTTCTGGTTAATATCGTGCGATGCCTGCCATGACACAAACCTCACAACAAAAAACGTCTCGCCAGGTTTAATGCTCATAAAGGTCAACACATTTTTATCTGGAGTAAAATAGTGCGGGTGTAAATATGCCAGTTCGTGACAGCCAGGATATGTGAAATGATGACCATTAACTTTTTTGTAATATGAATCAGGGGTACATACTGCTGACGCAAGCGGGTACACGAACGAGTTTGTTAATGTTGCACATTCATTATTGTATATCACAACACAGGGAATGCCCAATAACTTCCCAACAACAGAAATTGACGGACCCATATCTCCCAACAACACACCAGGTTTAAACTTTGTACATATCTTGTACAACCTATATGTTCGAGAAATAAACTCGTGAAGAAGCCAGAACTTTCCTTTTCGCAAAGAACTTATTTTCACAAACTTAATTTTATATTTCTTTAAAAGGTCTATTGCAACATCTTTTGTTCGTGCTGTTACCAGAACTGTATGGCCGCGCATTTCCATGATACGGATAAAGTTCTTAAACAGGTGAACATGTGCCGGATGTAAAATGTCTATAAGTATACGCATAAACACCACACATCACAAACCTTTTTTATGTTTTATGCTTCTCCTGTCTACACGTTAAGAGAGAATAAAGTATCGTTATACCATAAGCTTTTTAATGAGGAAATGTCCCCATATTATGTACAATGGACCATTTTATACATGAAACTGCATCTGTTTCAGAAAAAGCGGTGATAGGAACTCGGACAAAAGTATGGCATTATGCTCAAGTACGAGAACATGCAGTTATCGGTTCTGATTGTGTCCTGGGAAAAAATGTGTACATTGACCATGGCGTGAAGATAGGAAATAATGTTAAGATTCAAAATAACGTTTCGGTATTTAACGAGGCAGATATTCATGACGGTGTGTTTATCGGCCCCCATGTTTGTTTTACAAACGATAAATATCCACGAAGCATAACTCCTGAAGGAGACCTTAAATCCGCTACTGACTGGAAAACGTATAAAACAGTGATACATTATGGCGCGTCCATTGGCGCAAATGCGACGTTAGTACCGGGAGTAACTATCGGAAAATGGGCCTGTATCGGTGCAGGTACTGTTGTTACGAAAGATGTACCTGACTATGCACTTGTCATTGGCAATCCTGGAAAGGTTGTTGGGTACGTTACTGAACAAGGAACAAGGAAAGTGGAACCAGACCAAACACAACATCATACAATTGCCATTGCAAAACCTATTATCGGTGAGGAAGAAAAAAAAGCAGTGATGGACGTACTTACATCTGGTAACATTGTCCAGGGAGAAAAAGTGAAACAGCTTGAAGATCAGTTTGCTATATTCTGCGGGACGAAATATGCCGTTGCGGTAAGTTCGGGCACGGCAGCGTTACATGCATCGTTGTACGCATTAGGAATTAAAGAAGGTGATGAAGTTATTACAACACCGTTTACCTTTGTCGCCACGGCAAATAGTATCCTAATGCAGAATGCTATTCCTGTTTTTGTTGACATTGACGAGGAAACATACACTATTGATCCTCAGAAAATAAAAGAAAAGATAACTCCTAAAACAAAAGCTATCATCGCTGTCGACTTATACGGCCAGATTTATAATTATACAGATGTTAAAAAAATTGCAAATGAACATAACCTCAAAATAATCGAAGATGCGTGCCAGTCTGTTGGCGCGGAACAAAACGGACTGCGTGCAGGTAACTTTGGCGATCTTGCTGTGTTTAGTTTTTATGCGACTAAGAACATGATGTCTGGTGAAGGAGGCATGGTAGTAACGAACAATGAACAGTACGCACACCTTGTACGACGGTTTAGGTTTCACGGCCAGGATAACCATACTAAGTATGAGTACCAGGATATAGGATACAATTACCGTATGACGGACATGCAGGCAGCGATTGCTATTGAACAATTAAAGAAAATTGATATGTTTACAAATACAAGGAGACGAAATGCACGCCTTCTTTCAGAAGGATTGCAGAACATTCCAGGGATTATCGTTCCCAAAGTAAAAAATGGAAAACATGTGTTTCATCAATATACTATTCGGCTTGAGAACTTTCACCGTACACGAGACGAACTTGTTGAACATCTCAAAAAGAACAATATTGGTAGTAACGTGTTTTATCCATGTCCGCTACATCTCCAGACAAACTTTAAACGATTTGGTTACCAAGAGGGAGATTTTCCCGTCGCGGAGAAGGTAAGTATGCGAGTGCTGAGCCTTCCCGTGCATCCTTCCGTCAGTGAAGAAGACTGTACAAAAATTATTGAGGTACTCCGAAATGTATAGGGTTGGAGTTATCGGTGTCGGACTGATGGGAAAAAACCATGCACGTGTTTATGCAGATTTAGAAAACGTAGAATTGGTTGCCATTGCTGACCCTCACGAAGAAGTCCTTTCGGTTCATGCAAAAAGGTTCGGATGTAAGAAGTATACAGATTATAGAGACATGATTGAAAATGAACGTCTTGATATTGTGTCTATTGCCGTTCCGACAACTCTTCACAAGAAAGTTGCATTTGACGTTATTGCAAAGGGAATCAATGTCCTTCTTGAAAAACCTATTGCATCAACTGTTCAGGAAAGTAAAGACATTGTTGCATTTGCACACGAAAAGAACGTGAAATTGATGATAGGACATATAGAGCGGTTTAACCCCGCAGTTATAGAACTTAAAAAACAGCTCGAGGATAAAAAGTTAGGGAAGATCTTTAAGATTGATGTGAACCGTGTAGGACCGTTTACCAGAAGGATAAACGATGTTGGTGTTGCTATTGACCTTGCTGTTCATGATATAGACATTATCAGATATATTACTGGCTCGGAAATTAATAAAGTACAATCCATAACAGAGAGACATATCCATGACGTTCATGAAGATTTGGTAAGTTCGCTCCTTACACTTGATAATGGGATAGTATGTACCCTTAATGTGAACAGGCTTACGCCGACACGGATTAGGAATATGTCTATCACGGGAGAAAAAGGAATGTTTGTCGTGGACTATATTGACCAGAACCTTTATTTTCATGAAAATACAAAAGGAACAAGTTATGGGGAGTTTATCCGTGACGTGAGTGAGGGAAAGATAACAAAATATTTTATTGAAAAGAAAGAACCGCTAAAAGCGGAAATTGAACATTTTGTCATGGTTGTTGAAAACAATGACGTGCCGTTGGTTACCGGTGAAGACGGGTTTAAAGCAATTCAAGTAGCACACAGATTACTGGAAAACAAAAAGTCATGGTATAATAATAATAATAATAATAATGAGGATACTAAAAGTTATATTACATGTGAGGAGAACAGAATGAAAAATGTACTTATTGTTGGTTTTGGAGAAATTGGAAAATCGTTGTTTAGCGTCATGAATGAGAAAAAGAAGTATACGATATTGACAAAGGACGTTGAAGAAATTGAACTACATGAAGACATTGACGTCATGCATGTCTGCATACCATACTTTGACCATTTTGTTGATGTTGTAAGCAAGTACATTGCAATGTATAACCCAAAACTTACAATTATTCATTCAACAGTACAGCCAGGAACGACAAAGAAAATATTCACACGAACAAACGCGTTACTTGTTCATTCTCCTGTACGTGGAAGACATCCTCACCTTGAAGATGGAATTAAACGGTTTGTGAAATTTATAGGGCCAACAAGTGTTGAAGCAGGAAAACGTGCCAAGGAACATTTTGAAGAATGGGGAATCACTGCAGAAGTATTACATTCCGCAATCAACACTGAAGTGGGAAAACTTTTATCCACGACATATTATGCAGCTAACATTGCGTTCCATCAGGAAATGAACAGGATATGTATACAGTTCGGTGCTGACTTTAAAGAATCTGTTACGCGGTTCAACCAAACATGTACAATGGACATTGACCATAAGATTCCACGGCCGGTAATGTTCCCAGGCGTTATTGGTGGACATTGTTTACTTCCAAACATTGACATTTTACGAAAAGACGTTTCGTCAAGTCTTCTGAACGAGATTATTGAAAGTAATGAAAAACGGAAAAAAGAAGTTGAAAAGGAAAGAGAACAAGAACAAGTATAATCAAACTTTTTTCATCTTCCTAAACAACTTTTTTGGATTGTCAATCAATATTTGTTTTTGTTTTTCTTCAGGAAGTTCACGTATGGGCCACATACTATGCTCTTCCGGAGGGTAGTATCCTAAATCAGAGCCAAAAAGTATTTTGTGAGGAATTTTCTCAACAGCGTCTAAAAATAGTTCTAAAATCTGACTTTTACTTTGCTCAACAGGTTTATCACTTCGTACATATGATGTGTTTGACACTTGCCTTTTGATTCTGTCAGGATCTAACGATGTTGTATTTAGATAAACATTAGGAAATTCTTGTGCAAGTGCAACAGCAAGTTTCATATATTCAATCTGTAACCCGCCAAAATGTGCCAAGATAAGTTTCAGGCGAGGATATTGGGTACAAACCTGCCGAATCATGTCAGCGGAAGAGTAGTCGGAACCACTTGCAGAACAATGAAACAGTAACGGAATATCATGTTTGATGGCAAGTTCATAATACGGAAAATATTTTTGATCCTGTATTGATGTATGAAACAATGACGGGAATGACTTCAACCCTACAACATGATTCTGTTGCAATAATGTATCAATTGCCCATGGAGAATCAAACTCTTCTTTCCACGACGCCATGGTATTATTAGGGTTAAACAAGAGATAACATCCCAGAAATTTGTCGTTGTGTTGGACGTGTGTAATAACTTCTTTATTTTGGCTTGAATCAAATGGGATAGTAATAAATTTTGTTGTATCAAATAAATTGTTGGTAAAATACGTTTTTGTATGGTTCTGAACACCAAACATGTCAGACGTTCCATAAAATGTATGTGTATCGATTATGTGAATGGGAACACGTTTAGATTGACTTTGCAAGTCACGTAATGTGATTACGTCATGCTTATTAAACACACTTTCTTTAATGAGGTTCAACAACTTTTCGTGTTCTACGGCAAGCAACGTTAAATCGATTGTTTGCATTGCTTCTTTGTCTTCTAACGGATGACAATACTGACAGAAATATTGTTCAATAATCTCTTTACTGAGATAAGGATCATACGCATACACGTTAATGTTATATTCCTGTAGTTCTTGTATAAGATGTTTAACACGACTATTCCTATAATCGGGAACGTTTGGTTTAAACGTAAGGCCAAGAACAAGAATGTTAGTTCCGCCAGACTTGTGCAACCTCTTTACTATTTTCCCAGCATAAAACTTGTGCATGTCGTCATTGATATGTCGCCCTGCTAAGATTACTTGTGCATGGTGACCTATCTCTTCTGCTTTATATGTTAGGTAATATGGATCAACACCGATACAATGACCGCCAACCAAACCTGGCTGGTAATTATGAAAGTTCCATTTGGTTGATGCAGCATCTAAGACAGCATGGACGTCGATATCCATTTTATCAAAAATTATTGTAAGTTCGTTCATAAGTGCAATGTTTAAATCGCGCTGAATATTTTCAATAACTTTTGCTGCTTCAGCAACTTTTATTGAGGGGGCTACGTGCGTTGTTGTAATTGTACTATACACCTCATTAATCGTGTTAGAACTTTCACTGTCCATCCCCGCAACAACTTTTATTATTTTGTCAACAGTATGGCCTTTATCGCCAGGATTCATCCGTTCAGGACTGTACCCCACTTTGAACCCTTCACCACACCGTAATTTTGAAAACGTTTCAAGTATGGGAACACAGACATCCTCTGTAACACCAGGATAGACTGTACTTTCATAGACAATTATCGTTCCCGAAGAAATGTTCTCACCGACACATTGTGATGCTGACGTAACGTATGATAAGTCTGGATTTTTGTTTTTATCAATAGGTGTAGGAACACACACAATAACAAACTGTGCTTTTTTTAAAAAAGCAGGTTCCGTTGTAAACTGTATTTTTGATTCTTCTAAATCAGTGTACGAAACTTCGTGAGATAGATCATTATATTTACTAAGTTGCTCTATTCGCGTCCTGTTAACGTCAAAACCGATAACGGAGAAATGTTTTGAAAGCATTACTGCGAGAGGTAGACCAACATACCCTAACCCAACGATTGCAATAGTATTAATGTTCATGGGATGTACCGGTGTATTTTTTATACCATTCAATAAACTCTTTAATTCCCTGTTCGATGCTTACTTTTGGCTCCCAGCCAAGGACGTTTTGTGTGTGTATAATGTCTGCAAACGTAACGGGAACATCGCCTTGCTGTAACGGCATCATGTTTTTCACGGCGGTTTTCCCAAGTTCTTTTTCAATACATTCAATAAAATAATTAAGTTCAACAGTGTCTGGATTTCCAAGATTGAACACATCGTTTCCTTTCACAGTATCAAGAGATTTAATTATCCCCGTAACAATGTCTGTAATGTACGTAAAACTTCGCTTCATTTTTCCTTGGTTATAAACGTCTATTGGTTGTCCTTCTAATATTGCTTTGGTAAATTTAAACAGTGCCATGTCTGGCCTTCCCCATGGACCATACACGGTAAAAAAACGCAAGCCAAAACAGTTCATGCCATACAAATGATGATACACATGTGCGTACAGTTCATTTGCTCTCTTTGTCGCTGCATACAAACTTATAGGTTTATCAACTGTATCTTCAACAGCAAATGGTGTTTTTTCGTTGCCGCCATACACCGAACTTGACGACGCATACACTAAATCGTGGATTTTAAATTCTTTCATTAGCTCGAGAATATTTAACGTGCCAAGAACATTTACTTGATTATAAATAAACGGATTTTCGAGTGAATGTCGAACACCCGCCTGTGCAGCTAAATGGCACACCTTATCAAAATGGTATGTCTGGAACACTGTTTTCATGGCATTATAGTCCCAAATAGATATTTTGTAGAATCTAATCTTATCTTTAAATTGTGCAATCCTATCTTTCTTTAACTGAGGATTATAATAACTGTTCATATCGTCTATGACAACAACCTCGTCTCCCCTTTTAAGAAGTTCTTGGACAACATGTGAACCAATAACCCCTGCACCGCCTGTGACTAAGATTTTCATAGTACACATTTCTAAAATAGACGTATTTAAAGGTTATGATGTTGTGTTTGTTACTACTGTTGTTACGTAAAGTTTATAAATAATTTTCTTTGTGTTTTATACAATGCCATGTTTTACACTTGATGAGCTTACTGAACAACTTTCTCCTATACGAAAGTATAATCCCGTTTTTGGACAACTTAAAACAGAAATACTAGATGCTTGGAAAAGAGCCCTTACTCGTGATACAAAAAATTATAATCTTAGAAGAATTGATGTCAGAGATGATGAAGATTCTCTGGTCTTTGCTGGAACAGGTAATAGTGCATGGGTAGTAATTCCAACACCACTATCAACAAGTTATACTTCACTTCCTAGAAGAACTGGTGGTGGAATACGATTGAATCTAGGCGGAACAAAACTTCACATTGATCCTGGCCCTCAAGCAATTGCCAATACTGAAAGTCTCCTTGGGAGCGTTATCCCAACAGACGGTATAGTTGTTACACACGTTCATTTAGATAATGCCAGTGAAACATTTCCTTTAATTTACTCAGCAGCAGCGGGAGGAAGTCTTAGAAAAACTCTTGTAGAAGAACATCTTAGAAGATCACTCCCCGTGCTAGTTAGCAATAAAACATTTATGGACGATTTTAATGCTGGCACATCACAACGAGCATTTTATGAATCAATGTTGAGTAGAAGAGAAACACTTCAACCAGGTGAGAGTGTAACAATTAATGGTATTAAGATTACTGCAACACCTGCGGTTCATAACGAAACTCCAAATATTTCAGAGACTATTGGATTACTCATTGAATATGAGGGTATTCGTATTGGATATACAGGGAATACGGCATTGTTCAAGACTGCTCCTGTGAAAGAATGGGAAAGAGCACGAGATATTAGTGCAAGGGTTGGTCCGATTGAAAAACAATTAGAAACGTATAATCACATTATTGAAGCGTATGAAGGTGTTGATATTCTAATAGCAGAAATGGGGTCGGTTACATTAAATCACGATAGCATCAAACCAAGCCAGTTTCTTCGTGCTGATGGAATATATGTGTTAGCAAAAGCAGTTAAACCAAAAATGCTTTTCATTTCTGAAGTTGCGCCAGAGTCTGATCTTTTAGTTCCAATAGATGATGAAGTTCGAATGATTGCCCATGGTGACGTAACATATAGAGACTCACAAAAAGGAGAAGTTAGTTTTGCAGAAGTAGTTTCAAGAACAATCGAAAATGCTTTAGAGGTTCCTACAGTACTTACATATGATGGAATGGTGTTTAAAATCTGATGAGAAGATTTGTCATAGACAGATTTAAAATAAAACAATTAGAATAACACCAACAACCATAACTAACGCGCCACTTACTCGAGCAAACAAGTTTCTTTCTTTAAATAACCAACCCCCATACATAACACTAAATAATATACTTAATCTTTTAATTGATATAACGTAGGGGACAATTTGCATAGTAAATGCAATATTAATGAATATTGCTCCCAATGCTGAGATTAAACCTATTAAGAAAAATGTATGAAAGTTATTTTTATACACACTCAAAATATTTATTGAACGAAAGGAAGAGATAGCAATGAAAGCTATTCCTAAAAATAAATGAACAAATGCCGATCCAAACAAAGTATCAGAATTCTGGACAACCATTTTATCAAAATTTGAAGAGAGGCTAAACAAGAATGCAACAATAAGCATATAGACAACTCCTCTGTCTTTAAACATTCTTTTGAATGGATCTATTAAACCACCCCCATTTTTTGTCATATTTAGGACGTATGATCCCAAAACGATTAGAACAATTCCAACCATTCCAATAGGCGTAGGGAATTCTCTAAGAAGAAGAAACGAGGTTACAATAAGAAATACAGGCGTAAATGATGTCATGGGTGTTGCTAAAGACAAATCTGTGATTTTCAATGCTTTATAATATAACGTTGTTGAAACAATATTGAGAAAGACTGATGCAAAAACTGCTAAATAAAAAGAATTCCCCAACGCAGGAAACCCTTTAATGAAAGAGGCAAAAATAAGAACACAAAACGCGCTAAGAAACACGCCACTTGCGAGAACGTATTGGTTAACGTTTTTCAAAAATTTCTTAACAAGTGCAAAATATGTTGCACTAAGAAAAGCCCCACCCAATGCAAATAAATACCACACCACAAACATCACCGCCGCCCAATACCAACATATTCAAACCCTTCTTCTTTAACCAAAACAGGCTCATAAATGTTACGGCCGTCAATAAGAACTTTTTCTTTCATCTGTTTTCCAAGTTCAGCAAAATTAACATTTCTAAATTCGTCCCATTCAGTTACCAAAAATATTGCAGAACTGTCCTTGACCGATTCTTCAAGAGACGTACAATACGTAATCGAATTACCGAAAATTGATTTGGCTTCGTCCATTGCAACAGGATCGTACACGTTAACGACAGCACCGGCATCAATCAATCCTTGAATAAGTACCAGTGATGCAGCTTCTCGGACATCACTCGTTTTTGGTTTAAACGAAATTCCCCATACAGAAAATATTTTTCCTGAGAGCGATCCAAACCGTTTCAGAGCTTTTGTAAGTAACAATGATTTCTGGTTGGTATTTAACACATCAACACGTTTTAATAACGATGCGTTATATCCACAACTAGCAGCAGTGGCAACTAATGCGCGAACATCTTTAGGAAAACAAGAACCGCCATAGCCAATACCTGCATTCAGAAATTTTGGACTTATACGATAATCCATACCCATTGCTTGTGACACAACTTTAACATCTGCACCTAGTACGTCGCAAATGTTTGCAATTTCGTTAATGAAACTTATCTTTGTTGATAAAAAAGAATTGTTTGCGTACTTGATCATCTCTGCAGTTTCCCATGACGTTTCCAAGACAGGGATGTATGTCCTGACACGGCCCGTGTACACTTTTCGTACTAACGCAAACGCTTTATCTGTCTTTGCACCGACAACAATCTTGTCAGGATGTGTAAAGTCATGAACAGCAGCACCTTCTTTCAAAAACTCGGGGTTGGAAACGATTTCTACCTGAGAATTGGGATTCTTTGTGTGAATGATTTCAAAACATTTTTGTGCCGTCCCAGGCGGCACAGTACTTTTGTTAATCAGCAGTTTATATCCCTGAGAAAATTCTGCAACAGATTCTGCAACACTGAACACATACGACAAGTCTGCAGAACCGTTGTTCATACTTGGCGTTCCAACACAGTTAAAGATTATATTCCCAAACAAGACCCCTTCTTTAATGTCTGTTGTAAATGTAAGGCGACCTTTCTCACGACTTTTCTGCACTACCTCATTCAAGCCAGGTTCATAAAAAGGGATTTCTCCAGTACGTAGTTGGGTAATTTTAGTTTCGTCAATATCAACACATAACACAAAATGGCCCAAATTAGCCAAACATGCACCCGTTACCAAGCCAACATATCCGCTGCCAACAATCGTAATGTTCATACCTTTGTCTCCCTATATAAAATTCCACACGCAATTTTCTGTCCATGTTCGCTCTCTACCGCTTTTATGAATGCAATACTTTTATCAGATGGATCGTACTTGTCATCAAGATAATACACTCTTTCTGTATAATACTTGGTAGTCTTGCCAAAGGTAAGGCATGGTTGAATAACATCAACAAGTGCAAAACCATCATGTTGAATGGCTTTTGTTAAAATGTCAACACAGTGTGACATGTTTCCTGCGTACGTACGCGCAACGAACGTCGCACCTGACGCAATGGCGACTGCAAGTGGATTGAGTGGTCGTTCTGTAGAACCGAGAGGGCTTGACTTACTTTTCTTTCCAATATCTGATGTTGGAGAATATTGGCCAGTTGTTAAACCAAAGACGCCGTTGTTATGAACAATGTATGTTATTGGAACATCTCGTCGGCAGGCATGGATGAAATGGTTCCCACCTTCACTATATCCGTCGCCATCACCACCGAATGCAATGACAGTAAGGTCTTTATTTGCAAGTTTTATTCCCTGTGCAACTGGAAGTGACCGACCATGTAATCCAACAAACCCGTTTGTTTTTGTCCAGTAGGGAAGTTTTGCAAAACAACCAACACCAGACACAAGTACAGCGTTGTGTGGTTCACAGTGTAGTTCTGTTAATGCTTTTTGTACACTTTTCAAAATAGTAAAATTGCCGCAACCAGGACACCAGTTCGGCTTCTCTGTACTATTATGATCTTGTAATTCTACCATTTTTGTATTATTAGTTTGTACACTTCGTCAACAGTAAACGGTTGACCATTATATTTTGTAATTGTTTCGTGCATTGCTATTCCCGTTTGTTCTTTAATCAGTCTTCCTAATTGACCAGAATAATTATTTTCAATCAATATGGTCTTTTTTGACTTCTTCAAGATGTCATGCACGGTCGTTGTATGAAACGGACACATATATTTCATCTGTAAAAGATTAATCTTCTTGCCCTCTGAATTTAGTGTATCAACAACCTCTTTAACAGCAGATGTTGTACTTCCCCAACACACAACCGTTACATCTGCATCCGAAGAACCATACAATTCTGGAGGAGGCAATTCGGTTTCAATTAAGTTTAATTTGTCCATACGACGACGCATCATCGACGTTCGTATTGTTGGATCTTCCGTTATACATCCGACCTCAGTATGTTCATCGCCAGCACATGTGTACATACCATTCTTTGTACCCGGCACAGTTCGCAGAAGAGGTTCTCCCTCGTACCGCATAAACATACCATCTTTTATTTGAGAATTACCAACAGTATTAATAATATTGAACCGCTGTGAAAAGTCAATGTGTAAATCGTCAGACAATGTAACAGTTACAAAGCTTTCTGCTACTGCCGTATCAACAAGAACGATAACTGGGAGCTGATACTTTTCCGCAATGTAAAATGCACGTTTTGTTTCTGTGTAACATTCTTGTACATTTCCAGGTGCAATAACGACACGGGGAAAATCTCCCTGACCAGCCGAAAGAACAAATGAAAGGTCTCCCTGTTCAGTTTTTGTTGGAATGCCTGTTGCGGGTCCCGGCCGCTGACCTTCAATAAGAACTAAAGGAATTTCTGCCATGCTTGCAAGGCCAACCGATTCTACCATCAACGAAAAGCCACCGCCGGACGTTGCCGTCATTGCTCGTGCTCCTGCATACGATGCACCAAGCGCCATGTTGATAGCTGCAATCTCGTCTTCTGGTTGTACTACTGTAAGAGCTTCAGTTGTGATAGCGTCTTTTGCAAGATTGTGAAGTATCTTTGACACGGGAGTCATGGGATACTGTGCATGAAACGTAATACCTGCATCTAACGCACCTTGTGTAATGGCATCATTTCCAGTATAAAATCCTAATGACAAGGATTTTTTGAGTGCTGGAAAATTAATGGTATTACTTTTTTCAATAGAATTGTATCCCTTTTGGACAGCAGTACGAAAAGTTTCCAACAATACTGGTTTGTGTTTGAAAATATCTTCCATCACGGATTCAAGAATATCATACCCTATACTACATAACTTAACAGCGGCACCAACAAAGATGGCATTCGCAACATTTTTCTCAATAGATTCTTGTTGTATTTTTGTTATTTGAAGTGGAACATAATGAACATTACGTTTTGTTGTACGTATTTCAACAGAATCGTTAAAAATAATAGTTCCGCCATCGACAACAAATGTGGTATGTTTTTCTCCCGTCGCAGAATCTAATGCCAACAAGACATTAACATGTTCAATAGGAGCGGCGATAGGTATTGAAGAAACACGTATAGTATGATAGTTATGACCACCTTTAATCTGTGATGCATATTCTTTATGTAAAAAAACGTGATATCCTGCTTTGATAAATACTTTTGCGATGATATCTGCTGCGGTCGCTATTCCCCAGCCGGCTTCTCCACCAATCCGAATAACAAACGAATTCATTGTTAAAATTATATGTTTTTATATAGATTCTCTGCATCTTTCAGCGATTCAAAACTTCCTATGTCAAACCAATGTTCATCAAACACAAAACCGTGAACTGTAGAATTGTGGACAAGGAACTTAACAAAGTCTCCCGTATTGTCAGCACTACCGCGTTCCATTGCCTTCTCAATAAACTGAAAATCTTCTTTCTTGAACAAATAACATGCAGTACTTGCAAGCGCACTGCTCGGTTCGAGCGGCTTTTCTTCAAATCCGATAAGCTTTTCACCTTGAAGGACACCAACGCCAAACCTTCTCCGGACCTTTTCAACATCTTTAAGATCACAAAACGCAACTGATGAACTGTTATTTCTTTCTGAAAATGTAATAAATTGTTGTAATTCAAACCCAAACAAATTATCGCCCGCAATAACAACAATATCTTCATTGATCTCTTTTTCTTGTATCACATGATATATGTCTCCGACTGCACCTAATCTGTCATCGTTACTCGTTGTTCCGTCATTAAGAAGAACAATATTTTTGGGAGATGTATAATTGCAATGCCACGTGCGAAACAAATCATAAAATCGTGCATTTGTGACAATATAAATGTCCCGGATATTTTTAATGGTGTTAAGTTTTTCAAGAATATGTTCAATAATGGGAATCTTGTTCACTTCCAATAATGGTTTTGGCTGGTTTTCTGTAAGCGGGTATAATCGTGTTGCGTACCCTGCAGCCAGGATGATAGCTTTCATACGGTAAAATGTCTTAAAAAGTATTTAAAAGCGTTGTGGAAGAAGAACCTGCGGTATAGTGTCACTGGTACATAAAGAATAAAATTAAAATAAAGATGGACAGCTTACCAAGTTTCCCACGTAATGCAGTACACCAAGGTACGGAAGCGTTCTTAATTTCCGTGTTCGAAAAGGGAACGGATGAACCAAGCCCCTATGGCCGTCCAGAAGACTATTTCTTAGCCCCATTTATAAAAGTTACGATTGGTTTTTCACAACTCTTTAAATATCGAGCCAACCCATTCAGTTTTCATGTACCAAGACAATTCTTTTGATGGCCGTACCCTCGTTATCATTTCGGGCTATTTTAACCCCACACATATTGGACATGTACGACTTATTGAAGACGCAAAAAAGTTAGGGGATAAACTTATTGTGATTGTCAATAATGATATACAACAAATACGTAAGAAAGGTAAAATAATAATGTCAGAGGATGAAAGGGTGGAAGTTGTCAAAGCGATGAAGTATGTTGATGAAGTCTTTCTGTCGATTGATGAAGAGTCGCCAGTAATTAATTCTTTAGAACATATAGCACGACTGCATCGTCATTGGAATAAGATAATCTTTGCAAATGGGGGGGACAGAGAATCAAAGAAAGTTGTTCCTGAAACTCCACTGTGCGAAAGATACAATATCGAAATGAGATTTGATGTTGGAGGAACAGAAAAACTAAATTCAAGTACTAACATAAACAGATTACGTGGAGCGGAAGATAGTGGAAGTAAAAAAATAAAAATTAATCCCTTCATTTTCAGGAATTATGATATTCGAGGTATTGTTGGAAAAGATCTTGACGAGGAAAAAGTTCATGCTATTGGAAACGCGTATGGGACATTCTTACGACGACGAAAAATACGGCACGCCGTTGTAGGGCGCGACTGTAGGTTAAGTAGCGACATGTTTCGGGACTCATTAATTAAAGGAATGACAGAAATGGGAATCAATATTATTGATATTGGAATGGTGATGACCCAGATGATGTATTATGCACAGTACAGATTTCAGACAAACGGTGGTGCTATGATAACCGCATCACATAATCCCTACAATTATAATGGGTTCAAATTGGGAATAGGATATTCATTAACAACAGGGCCTGAGGAAGTCAAAGAAATACGGACAATTATTGAAAATGGAGATTATTTTAAATCAGAAAAAATAGGAACTGTAGAACAACAAGATGTTACAGAAGATTATTACCATGATATTCTTAAGAAGATTACTCTCAACAAAAAATTTAAAGTTATTGTTGATTCCGGATGCGGTACAACGGGACTCTTTATTCCAGAATTATTACGACGAGCAGGATGTGATGTTATTGAAAGAAATACTACTGTTGATGGGAAGTTCCCTGTAGGAACACCTGACCCTACCGCAGAAAGTACAATGAAAAGGGTACGTGATGCAGTACTTGAAAACAATGCAGATATTGGTTTTGCGTTTGACGGTGACGGTGATAGGATAGGCACGGTTGACGAGAAAGGAAGGGTATTATGGAACGATGTTCTTGTTGCCATTTTCGCAAAGGAAATTCTTGAACGATTTCCTCACTCAAAGATTGTTTATAACGGGTTATGCTCACAGGTTGTTAGAGAAGTGATACACCAAAACAATGGCATTCCTGTTATGTGGCGAACTGGTCATTCCTTCATAAAATCAAAAATTGCAGAAGAAAATGCAGTGTTCGGTGGTGAACTGTCTGGCCATTTCTTTTTTGCTGATAATGCGTACGGCCATGATGATGGTGCGTACGCCGTTGTGCGTGTGTTAGAATATTTATCTGAAAGGAACGTTTCACTGAGCCAGTTATACGAATCATTTCCTGTTTACATTTCATCACCAGAAATTAAAATCGGCTGTCCAGACGAAAAGAAAGAAGCCATAATAAAAGACATTGCAGAAAAATTTAAAGCTGACTTTCCAGGAAATACTGTTACCGATGATTCAGTGATACCTGGCGATGATGGAACGCGGATAGATTTTACTGACGGCATGGTTATATTCAGATATTCACAAAATGGACCTTATATTACAATTAAGTTTGAAGCACAAAATCAAGAAACGTACAATCAACGGAAGAAGTATGTTAAAGATACACTCCTTCGATACCCAGACATGGTTTGGCAGGATGACCTGTGTGTTAATGTAGAAAGTTTAGATTGATTTTGTAATATCCATAAATAATTTAAAGAAAGAGTGAATTATAGTCATTCTATGGAAACCGAAACGATACAGAAGTACGTTAAAGCAGGAACAATAGCTGCGGAAGCGCTTCAGTATGGCACGTCGTTAATTAAAAATGGTACGAAAGTTATTACCATTCTTGACGCGATTGAAACAAAAATACAAGAATTAGGCGGAGAACTCGCATTTCCTGCACAAATATCATTGAATGAATGTGCTGCACATTCGTGTTCTGACATGAACGATGAGACTGTACTACACGATCATGTTGTAAAGTTAGATGTTGGTGTCCATATTGATGGATATATCGCAGATAACGCAGTGACGATTGATTTATCAGGCAAATATACTGAACTTGTAAATGCAAGCCGTGACGCGCTCAGCGAAGCGTTAAAGATTGTCACGCCAGGCGTTAGTTTAGCAGAGATTGGTAATGTTATCCATAAAACAATTACGTCGTACGGTTTTTCTCCGGTACGAAATCTTTCAGGTCACGGATTAGGTCATTATAATATTCATACAAAACCTTCAATTCCAAATTTTGATAATGGGAACAAAAACACGCTTAAAGATGGAGACGTTATTGCCATAGAACCGTTTGCGTCAACAGGTGCAGGTATTGTCCAAGAAAGTGTTCCCGCAACAGTATTTACATTAGTAAAAGATGCAGGAGTCCGCGACCCTATAACGCGAAAGGTATTACAGGAAATTAAAAAGTATAATGGCCTTCCGTTTGCAAAACGGTGGTTAGAAAGAACATTTGGAACGCCAAGAACTGCCCTTGCCCTTCGAACACTTGTCAGAGTAGGTTGTGTCCAGGAACATTCGCCCCTTGTTGATCAGTCACGAGGTATTGTGTCGCAAGCAGAACATTCTGTTATTGTACAAAAGAAACCTCTTGTCTATACCCGAAGAGGATAATTATTTTCTCATTCTAGGAAGGACTTTATACACAAAAACGGCACCGGCAAGTATTATTACCCAGAAAAGTGTCCAATGAATGAGGCCGAAACCAAACAGGAAGAGGTTCGCCACTAAAATTGCTAACACACTGATTCCAAGTATTCGTAATTGTTTTTTGTTCATCGTAATTTTGTAATAACTTCAGAAACAGTTAATAATGTTTCGCTTCCTGATTTCATGTCTCTGAGCATAACTTTATTTTGTTTACATTCATTCTCACCTATGATAATGACGTACGGGATGTTAAGCGCATTAGCATACTGTAAACTTTTACTCACACCTTTCTTCCCAAGAGCAAAATCTGTGTTAATACCTGCACTTCGTAACTGTTGCGCAACTTGTAAAGATTCTTGTACTGTATTTATAGGGATGATGTATGCTTTTGCGATAGATCCAACACCTAATGCTGCCTTTTCTTTAAAGACGTCCATGATAGGTTCAATGCCGAACGCAATGCCGACAGCAGGAACAATTCTGTCACCACCCATAAAGTCGCCAATCATGTTATCGTACCGGCCCCCGCCAGCTAATGAAGAGGTTACGTTTCCTTTCTTCAGAAAGACTTCAAAGACAGTTCCGGTATAATATGATAATCCCCGAACCATAGATATGTCAAACCCTGCATTTTTCACGCCAAGAACATTAAGGTAGGAAAATAATTCTTTCAGTTCTTCAATACCTTCTTTTCCTTCATCATCAGTTATTATCTTTGTAATTTGTTGCAATGTTCTGTTTTCTTGTATGAACGTAAAAAGATTTTTTATTTGTACTGAAGTATACTTTCTCTCAGATAATTCTTTTTTTACGCCATCAACACCAATCTTTTCAAGTTTATCGATTGCGATAAGTGCATTTTCTTTATTTTTGATACCTGCCTGCGTAAGGATTCCGTTTAACAATTTTCTATTATTGACTTTAATGACAACATTCAATTTCCAATAATCAAAAAAAGTTTCTGCCAATGAAAGGATTTCTGCATCTGCAAGCATTGATGACGTTCCTATAGTATCAACGTCACACTGCCAAAACTGCCTGTATCGTCCTAACTTTATTGGTCCGTCCCTGAACACGGGACCCATTTCGTATCGCTTAAACGGTAATTTTAATGTAGGATTTTGTGCAACGTACCTTGCTAATGATGTTGTCAGTTCAAACCGTAACCCTAACTTCCTTTTTCCCTGATCTTGAAACGTAAAGGTTTCTTTAAGAGCATCACTTGCAGTTCCCGCACCGCCTTTTGCCGCAAGAGTTTCGAATCGTTCAATGATAGGCGTTTCTAACGGAAGGAATCCGTACCGTTCAAACATAGATGTAAGAGATTCAACTACTTTATTCTTTACAATTTTCTCTTCCGGAGGTATGTCCCGGACACCGCGTGCAGTTTGTAATTTCATTGTATATTACCTCATATTATTTTTTGTAGTTTTATATATCTTTTGTAAGTAAGACTAAACCACTATCATCAAATATTGTTTCGTAGATAATGAGTCCATCTTCTTTTATCGTTCTCCCTGAACAAACTATATCAATTGCAAGATCAGCATTTCCCAATCTAATTTGTCTTTCAACCTGACCCTTACCATACAACACCGTTGGGTTCCATCCTTTTCGTCGAAGGAACTGGTTTGTTAAGTTTCCATATTTTGATGGAGCAGAAAGTACCATATCATCAAGAAATGAAGGGGGCGTAATTTCTTCTGGTCCAAGTAAACATAAACGGGGTTGAGTTTCACCTGGCCATGGAACAAAATATTTGACTCTAATTCTTTGACCAAGACCACTTGCACGATAATCCTGAAATAAATCATTTCCCGTCCATCCATATTCTCCAAACTGATCTACTATCTTGGGGATGGTTTCACCTCGTATCATTACACAATCTATGGGTTCTTCAAAACAACCTTGAACTAAATAGTTAAATCTTTCAAGCCCACTGTTTCTTGGAACATAGACAGTGAATACGACCAGCACGTCGTTGTGCCTTAGCCTCCATAATTATTGCTTCTGGTGCACCCAATCCTTCGGCTATAAAACGCTGCGGGTTTTGTAAATCTTTATCCATTATTTTCATTTTTCAAATCCTCCTGTTTTAAGCCCAGATGGCTTTACACACTTCTCCACTACAGTCCTTGCAAGAATGTCAATAGTATTAATCGTATCTTTACTTTTTCTTATGAGCAAAGGAAGTTCCGTACAGCCAAGGATAACTTTTCTTGCGTGTTCTAATTTTAGTGTCTTAGTTATTTCCATTAAGACTTGTCTATCTTCTTTCTTCTTATCACCTGAAAGAATTCTAAGAATAATCCTGGTCGTTTTCTTTTGTTGAGTACTATCAGGAATTATTAGCACAATATCCCCTAACAAATTACCATAGATATTTGTATTAATAGTCATCTCTGTTCCTACTAAACCAACTTTGTCTAAACCAAGTTTCTTAACCTCCCTAACAGTTTCTTCTACAATACTAATTATTGGTACAGAAACAGCCATTCTCATTTCTGGCAAGTAATAGTTTACCGTGTTACAAGGAATAGCAATAAAATCAACTCCCAAAGAAACTAACCTTTGTACTCCATCCATAAGTAACTCTTTTACCTTTTCTTCTTGTTCAGGGTTTTCAACTACGTCCGGAATTGGTAAATTAATGATAACTATCTCAGGAAAATCATTATCATACTTTGCCCCATACTTTGTTTGAAATATTTGGATTATTCTTAAATAAAGTTCCGCGGTTGCTTCTGGGCCCATACCTCCCAGTATACCAACATTCTTATACTTCTGTCCGAGGGTGAATACAATCACCACATATGTTTTGTTTCATTTTTATATATCTCCACATTTAAAGTCTGTTTGACTTGAAGGCCTGCGGGCGGGAATTGAACCCGCGCCAGTTGCTCCACAGGCAACTATGCTACCACTACACTACCGCAAGCATAAATTGAGAAAAATTATTGAGAGGGACGTACTGTCCTATAGATGATGAACTATCTCCTGTAGAAAATTAAAGTTATAACTAGAAAAGATTTTACAAACAGTGAATACAATCAACTCGAGTATTTGATGTCATACTATACAGAAAACAGACCTACTATTTAAATTTTGTTGTTTTGTTACAACTAATTAGTTAAAATAATAGTTCTGTTCTTTATTTTCTCATTCTGAAAGACAATGCAATAAATCCTACAAAACTTAAACCGTATCCGAGAAGGTAAAAAACGTCCCTTAATATTCCAAATGTATCATACATGGTTGTCGTGAATGAATAGGAAAATAATAAATCAGCAACTAAAATACAACTGCTCGCAAGAAAGAAGAACATTAATGCACTTGCAAGACCGCGTATTTCTGAATAAAACAAAAGTACACTAAGTGCAAACGTAACTATCAACGAACTAACGATAGGATAAAAGTAATTGAACGGTGATTGTAATCCAGAAACCATACTGAATAAGAGGTACAATGTAAAGGAAATTAAAACGACGCCCGCGACTGCCATTATCGTAAGCTTTTTGGTATCATGAGATTGGCGTAATGTTGTCCCCGTAAATTGGATAAATGAAATGAGGATAAAAAGCGCACCAGCAGACCAATAAATGTCTTGAATTCCCATCGAGGAACTACTTTCAGAAACAACCGTTGAAAGATAATATGCAACCTCTCCCACAGAATACAGAAGGTAGCCCAACACAAGGAAGAAGAAGATAAAGTATGTCGAATCGCTGAACAGATCTTTCAGCTTGTCGTTAAAAAACCGTACAAGAACAACAATACCTGCTATTGATGCTAACGATGCTGAAATAACTATAAATAGAGCCAATGTGCTTTGTAAACTTTCTATCACCATATGCATAGAAGGAATAAAAATGAGTTTATAAATTATTCTGTAAATGAAATGGGCGACTGCGGGGAATTGAACCCCGACCAGGGGAGCCACAGTCCCCTACGCTACCATTACGCCACAGTCGCCATTGCAGATAGAATTACTGTACTCTTTTAAAAATCTTATGATAGTGTTGTACCAAATGTTTTGAAGAATTAAATAATAAAGTTAAAAAAGATTATTTCTGCCGTCGGGCAACAACAATCACGCCAACGATGCCTGCCAATACGAGAAGGGCAACAAATCCATTTCGAACAGGGTTCTGAGTGATAAAATTAACAACTGCCGCACCAGTTAATGGTGTACCTGTTGAATCGGTGGTTGTCCCGCCAGCCTGACCTTCTGAAAATAATGGACCCTGATCTTCTGCATTGAAAACGTCACGGATAATAGGTGCACCGTTAGGGTTTACTCTCGGTGTACCCGTGTTTGTCGTACCTGTTGTTCCACCAGTACCGCTTGATGTTCCTGCCGCTGTAGAGTTAATGAAGCCACTACTGCTACCTCCTCCACCACCGCCATTTCCACCGCCACCCGTTCCTCCAGTAGGAGCAGGATCTGGTGCGGGAGTACCACACGAACCATCAGTACATGTTCCTGATGAACAAACTACAGCACATGAACATGCAACACCGTCAGCTTGTTTTGTAACGCTTACGTCAAGCATCCGAGTATCATACGCTTCAAACGTGTCCGTTTCTGCAGTAACGCCGCACACTTTAAACGTAACATCATCGTCTGTACTGCCGCCTAACGTCATCGTGTAGAGGCTGTTTGAACCGACGGTGTACGTCTTTTGTTGTACGTTGTTCACGTATCCTTCTACAGTAACACTTGTTGCAGGACTTCCGTCAAGCGTAACACTTCCATCCCATCTACATGGTTCATCTGTAGGAAGAGGAAATGCGCCCATGACTGAAGAGCCAAGTACAAAAATAAAAACAAAAATCAATAAAGTTGTTTTATTCATTTTGCAATACCTAATCTACTACCTTTGCGTGTCGTATGTATTTTCCCAAGCCACTGTTGAAGTATTCCAGTTCGTAGTATCCAAGAGCTGCCGTAAATTCGGTAAGCGTGTTTTCTTCTCCTGGCATGTAGGAATCCCAACTGTCAGTTGCTGGATTGTACGACCATACTACGTTAACATCATCACTTTCTAATGTGCTTAGTCCACCATACAAAACATTTTCAACAGACACGTTATCTAAGTCTGCTGCATTTAATGCATTACTTGACATCCAGAACGGATATGGGTTACGTGTTGCTCCAACATATCCAAATCCTCGTTCTGTATCTGGTTCGTTAATTGCATAAAATGTTAAGTAATCAAACGCACTGTATGCACTTTTTGTGTAATCAGCGGTTGAACACCGTATTTCAAACGGCGTTGTACCTGCGTCTGGTGATGATACTTCAAACGAATGTGTGAGATCATCTGTTGTTGTCATGTCACCCCAGAAGTTTCCAAACTGATCGTACACGCTACACGTTGCACTTTCACTTGTTGTTGCTGTTATGGTAACTGTTTCCGGATATACAAACACTTCTTCGGTTGTGTCGGTTATGGTGAATGCAAGGTACGCATCTACTTTTGCTTTCAGAGCGTTGAAGTTTGTTGTTAAAGTGTCTAAATCACTTTGAAGTGTAGCAACTTGACTTTCTAGTGTTGTTAATCTTAAATCTAATGCTGCAATGTCTGCATCATTAGCATCAACATCATCTCGCAA
>PCYB01000024.1 GCA_002762845.1 Candidatus Woesearchaeota archaeon CG10_big_fil_rev_8_21_14_0_10_36_11 | reverse complement strand
ATTTTGGAAAGAACATATTTTTATGCAAAATTTTATAGGATATTTATGTCGTTGACTACTATGACGAAATACTTTTAAACAAAGGAAAAAGTATCTCACTTTTGATGAGCAGAAAATATTTCAAGAGGGGTTTCTTATAATGGTATTTGATCACAATTTCAATCTCGATGATGGGTCAATAAACTGGGGACCAACAGAAAGTCACAGAGAGTATCATAGAAAAATGTTTCAGGGTTTCCTTGCTCAAACCCCACAAAAACTCAGACAAGCGTGTTGTGATGATGAAGGAAGATTAGTCCATATACTTCAAGCGGAACATTTTGATTTACCTTTTCTAGAACATATTTGTGAAGTGACAACCGCAGCGAGACGCAGTTATAAATTTGCAAGTGCTAAAATGCACGAAATGTTAGCAAGAAAAAAAGTACTGCACCTTTTTGCTCAGCCAAGTTCACGAACGTTTGAATCATTCACTGTTGCATCATCAAATCTTGGAATGACAAGTAGAAGTCTGCGAGATCTTAGAACTTCTTCTTCTGCGAAAGGCGAAAGTGATAGAGATGCTTTACGAACACACTCTTCATACTTTGATGCTATTGTATTTCGCAGCCCATGTGATTATTTTGATATGTTTGCGCTCTGGGTAATGAGCACATCCAATAGACCAATTCCAATAATCAATGGTGGATCTGGAAAAGCTAAACATCCGACACAGGCAATATTAGATTATTACACTATTCGTGCATCATTAGAAAGACAAATTGATGGAAAGTCATTTGCATTTGTGGGTGATTGTTTGCGTGGCCGAACAGTTCATTCATTAGCTAAGGTTTTAGCCCTCCATAAAGATATTGAGATGTATTTTGTTGCGCCTGAAGAATATCAAATTGATCCTCAAACGGAAGCATACTTAAAAAAGAAGGGAGTTAAAGTGAATAAAGTAACGGGCGGACTTGAAGGGATTCCAGAAATAATTACGGGAGCAGTGTACATGACTCGCATACAAGATGAACATGATGGTGACGGCGAACAGAAAAGATATAATCCAAGGTTTATATTTACAGAAAAAATGCTTGACCAATTGCAAGATCCGGCAGTTCTTATGCATCCGTTACCAAAAAGGGAAGAGATATATCCAGCAATTGATTATAGAAGCGACCGCAAGATTATGATTTGGCGAGAAATGAGGAATGGTATGTGGACAAGAACGGCACTCTTTGCGCATATATTTGGATTTGATCAAGAGGTATTAAGAAGTTATCATGAAGCGAGCAAGGCGTATGCTCCTACACCGTTATAGTCTTCTTGTTCTTATCTAACACGAACACTTTTGTTTTCCCGCCGGTAAAAGATTCTACCAACTCCGTTGTTTCTTTAATGAGAAGTTTCATTGCTTTCTGTGTTATTGGTGGCAGAACGTCAATATGAATAAGTGCAGTAGTTGTTTTTGGATGTAAAGATGTTCTTGTACTTTTCCAATAATCTAGTTTTGTTCCTAGAACTGCTTTTTCATCACGATAATAAAGTTCACCTTTCTGTAATAATCTGAGGACGCCTTTCTTTTCTTTTCCTGTTGCAACCGAGAATGTTATATCCCCAATAAATTTGTCAAGATCATCAAAACCAAACGGAACGATATGTTTCAATGCGATGTACGAAAGAACATTTTCCAGAACATTTTTTGTCGCAACACTTTTTGTACGAAGAACTTTCTTTAACAACTTTTCAACTGACGTGTGGTAATGCATTGCACTTTTTCCAAACTCTTCCTGTGCAACTGCCCATGGCGAAATCATATGGTGATTTTTTATTGTTTCTTTATGAAATGTAAAATGGACAAGGTTCTCTGCTTCCGCAAGAAGATGTTTTGATTCCTCAATCTTTTGTTTATTATCCATTTTCTTGACAAGGATACAGACAAGCGCAAATTTTGGATTGAACGCAGTAAAAATGTCTTTAGTGAGAGATATTTTCATTTTTTGGAGGGTGTATGTTCTTGACCTAGTTTTATGTTATATTTCTTCACTTTCCTTTGTGAGAAAAACGTTCGGAATAATCTAAATATCTTTCGCACGATGCCAATACGATGACGAGAATGAGTTATACTATGGTATTTGTTTAAATGATCCAAGTCGTACCGTATGTCACGCAAAAGTTTTACTTTCTTTCTTTCATAATATATTCGGACAAATATAAGGATGATATACAGACCAAACAAGCCACCAACAATGACGCTTAATTTGCCAAAGAACGGTTGAATGGTATCTGCTAACGGCTGCAATTCAGGACCAACATTTATCACCTGTGCTCCTAATGCTACGAGGATCATAACAGATATTAAATAATTGAGGTTTTTATATGTTTCTAAGAAATAGATTAATTTATAAAGAAAATTTTATAAACAAACACAAAGAAAATAGATATTGATAGCCCCGTGGTGTAGTGGACTAATTTAGTCACAGTTTTTGTGCTAAAGTCAAGTCATAGTGCCCTTTGGAGCATGACTCAGGTTATGTAAAGAGAGGCATTGACCGCAGTTCGAATCTGCGCGGGGCTACATTTTTCTTAAAAATTGGTCACGCTTTATTTTCCTATAAGGGATTTAACCTTTGCAACCAATTCGGGTTGAACGTAATGGTTTACAGTAACTGTATAATTATTCTTCCATACATGTTCTTTCTTAATAAACCGTTTGTGGCCTAACTGTTCTGCAATAGACAAAAAAAGTGTGTCTGCGTCACGTTTAGAAATTGTACGCTTTCCTTTCAGAAATTGTTTGACTTGTGTCGTTGCATAATGTGACCTAATAATGTGCGGATAAAATTCTATTCCACAATATTTTTTGAACGCTTCTTTAAAATGGTGTTCTGGTAAAGGGTGACCAGTCTCAGCTGATGCAAATACAAAATCGTTTTGTTTACATTTTGTAAGGTGATTTTTTAAGCGATTAACGTACACAGAAGGAAACGTATGTTCGATATGTCGTGGCACTCCATCTTTAGCAATATAATTAAAAATAACAATATTGCCATGGACATTAATGTCTTTCTTTTTTAATGTTGTTAACCCTTTATGCCCGTGAGCCCGATAATATATCTCATTTCCAATCCTCATGTGTGTTGTAAGCAACGTGTACATAGGAAGGGCAAAATGATCTTGTTTATCTTTCAACGCTTTTTCAACATTTGTTGAAAGTTTTTTATAGACTTTATCAAACATCCAAACTTTTTGAAACTTTTCGTTACGATGACGATTCTTCTTATCCAACGTGTAACAATAGGCGTATGTTCCACCTTTGTTTTGATACATTATATCCCAATGATCATCTGACAATTGATCATGAATAACTAGATTCTTTGAAAACAACGAAAATGCTTTGTCAAGGACATCACCGTTAGGAAGAATGGTAATACGTGCCCCCTGTGGTATACCATTAGAACTTAATTGTCCTTTGAGAAAATGAGAATCATTTGTATCAATAAGAACTTTTAAATTTTTGTGTAATTTGAACAACTTCACTATATGTGTTACTTCTAAAAATTGTTTTGTTGACTGCTTCCATGATGTCTTTGTTTTCTCGTACGGGGTCATATCTTTAACCATAATACGAACTGTACCGACAGGAACAGATTGTCTCTTTTTCACACCCATAATTCCTAAAAGGAAACAACACTTCTTTATAAATCTAACAGTCACAAAATTACTTTTTTACAATCTTGTGCCAATGTTCTTCTGCAACAATATAACCAATACACTGGGGAGACCCGCAATTGCACGGCCAATTTTCATAATCCACAAGGTCATATCCATAATTGTACCGCAACTCTTCTCCATTTTTAATATCACGTAATGCAATAATCCAAATACTATTAGAAATATTTATGGGTTCACAGTTAGGATCACATGAATGATTAATAAAACCAGCTTTGTTCCATGGAACGTTACCGTCAATGTCGTATCTTTTGTTAAGATTAAAAATATATCGAGGATTTTCTACTCTTTCTGCTTCTTTTTTTGTTATCTTTATTCCAACATACTCAATAACTTTTGTTCCTTTAGGAATATCTTTTTGTGCAAAGACACCTTTCCCTTCAATCTTTGAATTTGCAACAATAACCAATTCTTTTTCTGACATGATATCATTAAAAAAAGATGAAGTAGTTATAAGTTTTACGATACATATCAGGTCCAGTACCCAAAATTTTATAAAATTTGACGTCTTTGGAACAAGTATGGGGGCAAAAAGTAAAAAAAAGGATAGAACAAAGAATAAAAGATTAGATTTACTTTTCAGAGATATCGAAACTGAAGAAAAAAGAAAGATAATAGAAAATGTTGAGAGTTTAACATTCGAAACAATACAGGGATTGTCTAAACCGCATTTACGTTTAAAAAAATAAAGTACTTTTACGGCAAGCGACGAAGAGATTTTAACATATAATTTTCCCCCCACTCACCATCTTTAATTTTTTTTGGACCTTCGTCCGGTAGTTTTTTAACAGTGATAATAGGCATGTCAACGGCATCTTTTAACGTCGAAAATGCCATGTCCATTTCATCCTCCATTAACTGTTTTGACTTCCACTGTGTGTTAATACCATCATTTTCCTGCCGAGGAATAATGTCAAGAGAAAAGTGAGGAATAGTTTGCCCTGCACCCGTACCATTTTTAACAATGATGTTCGTCCCATGACTTCCAAGACTTTCAAACACAGACATGCTCACTTTGTTTGCAACAATTGCACACTTTGTCAGTATCTCGGTTGGAACCTGTTCAAGAATAGTAAAATGCTGTTTAGGGATAACAGAAATTTGTCCCGGCGTTACAGCAATATCTCGTACCACAACAACAATATTATCATCTTCGTAGAGAAGATTTTTTTTCATTTCAATGATTTCACAATAGTCGCATTTCATGGTTTATTATTT
This sequence comes from Candidatus Woesearchaeota archaeon CG10_big_fil_rev_8_21_14_0_10_36_11, assembly GCA_002762845.1. Classification (GTDB taxonomy): domain Archaea; phylum Nanobdellota; class Nanobdellia; order Woesearchaeales; family GW2011-AR9; genus PCYB01. The sequence goes on along the minus strand of PCYB01000024.1, from coordinate 2,304 downwards.
GAACAAATTGGCAATGTCATCCAAACCAACGTCCCCATATTTTTCTTTAGGTTCTTCAGAAGTATCTCCTTCTGCTTCCTCTGCTTCTTCTATCTCATCCTCTTCAGTATCAAGTAAGTCTTTTTCAGGAGTATCTTTTTCTTCACTTTGAGACTTTTTCTTTTGAGAAGACTTTTTCACAGGTTCAAGTTTATGCTTTTCAACATCAACCACTTCTTTTTTAACCCCCAAATGTTCATTAAGTTTATTCTCGACAGCAGATTGAACTTTATGTACTAACTCTTTGTCTATAACTTTATCTTTAAGGTCTAGTACTTGGTCACCGTCTTTTCTGGGGATAATATGTATCATAAAATGTTGTACTCTCTGGCCGGCCGCGAGACCGTTCGCAACAAAAATGCTTGTTCCTCCAGATTGTAACGATTTTAGAATCACTTGTGACATTTTTTGTGCAATACGAAACAAATGACCAATTTCTGTATCTGGAATTTGTGGCATGATTGCATAATGTTCTTTTGGAATAACTAGAACATGGCCTTTTGCTGCTGGATTAACGTCAAGAATGGTAATACATGTCTCATCTTCATACACTTTTTTGGACGGGATTTTACCTGCAATAATCTGACAGAAAATACACTGCTGTTTTTGAAATTCTTGCAACTCTTCAGGTGACATGTTCTTAATTTTTTCTTCTAACTGTTTCTGCTGCTCTTCTGTTAATTGTTGTTGAGGTTGCATATTGTAATAAGAGAGAATATGTTTATAAAAGTATTGTGAGGAGATAGAATTATATCTTATTGAAAGAATTCTTTTACATTTGCAAAATTAACTTTAACAAACTTTTTAGGATCCAACTTTCGTTCTTCCAATTCATGTAATGCAAGCCGTACATGTGTACTTCCTTTAGGAATTGGAAATCCTGCAACTTTACTTAAATAATTTATTTGGCGTAAAGCTGCTTCACGTGCAATGATAGATGCAGCAGCAACTTCAACATATTTTGATTCAGCTTTCTCGACACTAATATCTCCTACAGTACATCCGGGATATTTGTCAACAACATGTTTCCCTGGACCAAGACTTTTGGCACATTCAGTATGGAGTTTATCTAACAGTAATGTAACATTTCCATCGAACGAATTATACTCTTCGGGAAGAATACTTTTTACATGGCATGTCGTAACGTTCCGTATACGTTCTGCAATTTTAACAATTTCTGTGTCACGTAACTTTTTACTATCAGCAACACCTAATTCTTGTAACAGTTTTCTTTCCTTTTCATCAGCACGGACAGCCGCAACAACAAGACCACCAAACGTGTCGCCTTTAAGCGACTCATCACTTCCAATGATACTGCCTGTTTCTTTCTTGAATGATACTGTCTTTGTTATTTCACCAATCCCTAGTTTCTGTAACTGGTCAGCTATTTTTGCAACATTTTCTGTTTCTCCCTGCAACAATAACTTTCCTGACGTGTATAGAATAAGAACAACACCATTTTTTTGTAACCGTACTTCTTCATAGACAGTTTTAAGTTCATTTTTTGTGAAACCTTGTAGTTTTTCTATTAACTCTTTTTTCACGTTCGTGAATACAACCATATTATAAAGGAAGAAAATGTTGTTTAAAAATGTATTTATTAAAACTCGCCCAAACTCCGTTGTTCTTTCTTCACAACGGCATTCTCATACGATTTCCATTTACGTCTAAAAAGATGTGAATATTTGTCATGATACATATCTAAGAACAGTTTTGTTTTAGGGTCAGACATATATCCACTCCCAAAATCGACACCGATCTCTGCTTTAATCTTTTCAATATACCTATCTCTAATGACTTTTGCAACAACGGATGCAGCAGCAACTACAATATGATTCAAATCGGCTTTATGTTCAACTATTAATTCTGCGTTTGATCGTACACCCGCACTTAACTTATTTGCAAAGTAAGTGGTATATGCAGGAATATTAACACTTGGACAATCAACAATAATTTTATCAGGATTTAATTCTGAAACAAGTCGTGCAGACGTTTCTGCTTCAAGCCAGTTTAAATTTGAATTTTCTTCTGTAAGTGATAAGTCTATTGCATCAGGTTCAATAACTTCAACTCTAAAATTATGTGCAATTTCATGAATACGTTCAAATAGTTCTTCCCGTACTTGTGAAGATAATAATTTAGAATCTTTTACACCGAGCCATTCTAACTTTTTTATATCTTCTTCTTTAATAGCAAGAGCTACCATAACAAGCGGGCCGAGAACAGGTCCGCGACCAGCCTCATCAATACCAACAATGATTTTTG
>PCYB01000074.1 GCA_002762845.1 Candidatus Woesearchaeota archaeon CG10_big_fil_rev_8_21_14_0_10_36_11 | reverse complement strand
TAGAAACAGCAAGACTACAGAAGCAGAACCCGCTTCTGTTTATGCATCAAATCATCGCTTCAGAAAGGTAAAGTATTACTATTTTTATACAAAAAGAATAATTTATATAACACAGTACCCATTCAATATCATGTCAAAAGTAAAACGTACAATTCTTGCGGTAAGTATTGCAATAATTCTTGCATTGTTTGTTGGGTACGGTATTGATACGTTTTATCCAAATCCTGAATATACTGATTTTTGTGATGAAAACCCTATTTTTATCGAAACAGTTGAACAATGTACGGCGTCTGGAGGCCAATGGGAAGAGTATCGAGGACCAAAACCTGTCGATGGAATAAGTGGGTGGTGTAATGTACAATTTGAATGTGAAGCTGCGTTTAATCAAGCAAATGAGGTGTACAATAAGAATGTCTTTATTGTAACATTATTTATTGGACTACTTGCAGTTCTTCTTGGTGGTATTGTATTAAAATTAGAAAGTGTCAGTTCAGGGATAATGTCTGGCGGTGCGTTAATTATTATTTATGGAACAATACGATATTGGGGAGACATGGCAAAGTATTTTAGGTTTGCAATTCTTGGTGTTGTGTTAGCTATCCTTATCTGGATTGGATACAAGAAGTTTAAGAAATAAAGTTAAAAATTAATTTCTAAAGTAAAATCTGCCCCCGCAGAGATTTTCAAACCGTTTTTGAACTCTGGTTTCAAGCTTTTTACTGGGATAACCGCAAGCTTACGTCCTATCCAAGCTAGACGACGAGGGCATAAAAAAGAAAATAACGTTTGTTCTTTAAAAAAGTTTACTTTATGTGCTTCACTCCTCTTTCAGTAAGGATTCTTACTCTGTCATGAGGGTAATGAATTTCAATTGCTTCTTTTCCTTCTTCTAATCCTTTTTGTATGACTATAAGAGTGTCAACAACAATATCTATGTAAATATCTAAGAATTCTTCATCAACAGTTCCATTTGTATATGCTCTTACAACACCAAGCAAACTTGTAAATATACTTTTTAAAAAAATACTCGCTCTTTCTTCTCTATGATGTTTTCCTAATGCAACTTTGATATCCATCCTTGAACTTTCAAAAGATTCTTTAATGTTGTTTTCTAAATATTCAATTGTAGAAAGAATGCTATCTGGATCCCCTCTGGTGACATCCCTAAGGAGCGATATCGTTGCACGTAAAACTTTCATCAATTCAGAATAAAAAATTCTTCTCATTTCTTCACCTCACTACCGCCAGCAGGCAAGAATTTAATTATATCATCTAAATCTCCCGATTTCAGCTTTGATTTAATTTTCTTTGCAAGTGCACTTTTCTTTTCCCGCCCGGGAAAAACAATAACATAATTCTTTGTTGCACTTTTTATGGCGTCAACCGGTCCGCCAATTACTTCATCATTAACAATGCCAAGAGCATATTCTAGTTTTGGGTGATGGTACTGTGTCTTTCCATACACCATAAAACTTCCTTTTGCAAGATTTTCACCTGCTTTTGCTTCTTTTGTTACTTGTTCTGGCCTGACATAGAACACGTCAGCAGTTGTATGGCCTAACTTCCATGCTCGTGAATGGACAGCTACGGCCTGTGCGGCTTCTTGGATTGTTTTATCCGTTGCTTCTTGGCCATTCTTCACAACAAAGAATGGTGAGCCCGCCATATCTGTATGTAATACAATATCTTCTTTATCCATATGTTTCTTAATAACAATCTCATTAGATGTTGAATCTTTTCCACCTATACAGAGAAATCCTTCAGATGACGTGAACCAATGAAATTTCTCGTACCATTCACGTTTACGGTCACTTTTCGCTTGCTTTACTTCTTCTTGTTGTTGATATTTTTCTTCTTGTTCTTGTAATGTTGCAAGCTTTTCTTGACTCTCTTTAAGAGCTTTTTCTGCACCTGTCAACTTTTTCTTTGCTTTCTTTGCAAGATTAAAGTATGTTCCTGCATTTTCATCTACCGATTTGGTAAGGTCAATTTCTATTTGCATTTCTATTTGCATACGAACGAGAAAACACTTACTCTATTAAAATCTTTTCAACAACCCCTAATATTTTCAAGAATTAATGCTTTCTCAACACAAATTTGTTCTTCATCATACATGACAACTTTGGGAGAAATTTTTACCTGCCGAATCGTTCCAGCAGATTTTGAATCATACTTTACATGGCCGATATACGTTCCCGCTTTTGGTATTTTTGCATCGTTTAATTCAAACGTTTCCGCTTTCTGTGTACCGATAATATTCACGATAAGGCCTTCAACTTTAATATTAACACCATTTTCTATGGTGAACGAGAAATCTTTTTTCGCAGTATTGTAACATACCTCTTCTTTTCCTGCAACAATAGCTAGTTTTAACCCAACATCTATTGGACATTGTGCTTCTGATTCTACTTGTGCTCGTCCAAAGTTCATGATGACAACACCTAACGCCACAGCAAAAGAAATTAACAAAAGAGTAGCCATAAGGGGTGTAATTCCTTCTTTATCTTTTCGTAACAAGGAACTCATTTTACGTCCGTTCTTTTTTTATTCGTTTTGTTTAATAAACTTATTACCCTACTTTTAGGGATAAATATTTCCTTACCGTCCTCTATAATAACCAAATGTCCTTTTTCTATTTTTGTAAGTTTACCTGCATTAAAATTAATCTCTTTGTTTTGTGCTTTGTCATGGTAGATAATATCAAACAAATGTTTATTGGGGTTTGTATGTAACTTGTTTAATATTGAACTCTTTTTATCTCTTTTACCCCATAACGGATTTGTATCTCTAAAGATAACTCCTGAAAGTGTTAACATAACTACTCCAACTAATAAGCTAATCAACGGGTTTTGCAATATGTAAAGATTTCCCAATCCGTCCCATACTCCTGCCCAGAAAAAAACAACTCCCATTATTCCAAATAAGTACCAAAAATATTGTTTAACGTTTGTTGTGTCCATTTTAAAATTTCCAATACTGTTCTCCGTTCAATTTAATTTCTCTAATTCTATGAAGAGGAATAAACTTTTCATATCTGTTTTCTTTTATTATCATTGAATTGCCTTCAATCTTGTAAATGCTTTTAGCACTTAAACTGTAAAGTTCTCCTTTATGTTTATCGTGACATGTAATAGTGAATTGATTTTTGTTTGGGTGATTAATAATCTCATTAATTTTTCTCTGGACAGATTTCTCAACACTACCAAGAGGATCAAATTCGTTAAAGATAACTCCTGAGAATGTAAGCATAGCGAAGCCGATAAATAAGAACACGAAAGGTTCACCAACGTATGGGATTTCATAAATACCTTCCCACAGACCTTTCCACGCAAAGATTACTGCAACGGCAGCGTACAACGATGCTAAAAAATGCTTGTCCTGTTCTCTCATCTAGTCACCTCTTGTCATAGTAAGTTTACTTAGTTATATATACTTTTCTACATCTCTATCTGAAGCAAATTGTATCACGTACCATAACACTAACTATACTCTATCCAAAACGGTAGATTTAACTTTTGTAGCATTGAAGAAACTCTTACAAAAACGAACAATCTTTTGTGCACTGTATTCTTTACAGCTGAACACGTCTATGAACGCCCGATTTCCCTTTTCATCGAAATGTGCAGTTATTGAACTTGTTTCGATAAACTGTATCATTGAATACCCCCGCAACTTTTTATGGCCGAATCGTTTAACACGTGTTGGGCCAACTCGTTTCATATTCAATTCCTGTGTAAGTTCTTTCACAAATCGTTTGATTGCTTTTTTATCTTTTAACAGAGCGTTATCTTGTGTATGGATGTCTATACTTACAGATTTGCCCCACCACCAATCAACATTCTTTTTCATGATAAATGGTATTCTTTTGTAGTTTTTATACCTTGCTATTAAGATAAACTACCAAATGGTAGTAAACTCAGAAAAGTTTATAAAAGGCGCCCACCAAGTGCATCATAAAACTGGTGAGTACAATGGATTTTGAAGAACTCAAAAAAGAGCAATTGAAACTTGCACAAAAAATTGTGCTGCGGGATGACTTTACTACTGTGAAAACTGTTGGCGGCGCAGAATGTGTGCAACATGGAGACGAAATAGTTGCATGTGTTGTTGTATGCGAATATCCTTCTATGAACTTGAAAGAGAAAAAAGTGTACACGTTACATAATCCCTTTCCATACAGGCATTGGTTTGAAGCGTATCGCGAATTACCTGCTATTGTCGAAGCGTTTAACATGCTTGATGAGGAACCGGATATACTTATTGTAAAAGGAAATGGAATACTTCATCCTCGTAAAATCGGTATTGCGTCTCATGTTGGTTTAATACTTAATAAACCGACGATTGGTATTTCTGAAAAATGTTTACTTGGAACTGTTGAGAATGGAAAGGTGTTGTTAGATGGTAATGTTGTCGGGTTTGAAATAAAAACACGTGAACATGCCCTTCCTTTATACGTTTCTCCAGGAAATTTAATCTCGTTAGGTTCTGTGCTTACTATTATGCCACACACAATACAATTTCCGCACAAGATGCCTGAGCCGTTACATATTGCACGAAAAGTTGCAAAGAAAAAAACGAAAGAAAGGGGTACACAATGAAAAAAACTCTTTTTGATACATTAAAGCCATTTCTTGGATTTAAACCAAATCGTTTTTGGACAAATGCAAATCATTCTGAATTAGTTGGACAAGAAGAACTTCATCATGCTATTCAAAGAACTCTTGATGAATTAGATATTCGTGAAGGTGAATATGGGGTGCATGGCGTGTATCTTTTTGGTTCTGTTTTGAAATTACATGGGAAAGATTCTTGCTGGAAAGAACCTAGTGATGTTGATGTTTATTTCTGGCAAAGGAATCCACACCGTGGATCAAATAGAAATCATACTATAGAAGAAAGATTAAAAATCGCTTTACAAAGAAAATTTCATTTTTATGGACTACCTTTAGATATTACAAGTTTTCCTATGCGTCCCGCAGATAATGTCCGTGCAGGATTTATAATCCAAAGAAATTATCCACTATATGTAAACTGTAATTTCATTAGAGATTATTCTGATAACAAAAAATAAGAAAAAGCCCCAGGGGGGAGTTGAACCCCCGACCTCCTGATATCTTTCTGTGCCGTTAATCTTGTGGAGACACAGTAGATAGGCACTTGTACAAGTCAGGTGCTATAGCCACTAAGCCACTGGGGCAATGAATAAGAAATTCTTCCTATTTCTTTATTAACTTTACTCTTCCTTCTTATGAGATGGCCATGCATAACTTCTGAAGAAACCTTGCTTTTCTTCGTATGGAAGGTATCTTTTTAACTTGAACCATTGTTTAATAAAGTTTTGCATGGTGTACGTTTCCTGGTACAACTCTTTTTTTCGTTGTTCTAACACTTTACGATATACTCTTTTTGTAAAGATACTCTGAAACTGTTTTAAAATGGAATTCTTTGCAAATTCTTGTTTATATATAGGATCAACAAACGCTTTCATAACAAGTTCAACTTCTCCTTTGTTTACTTTAAGTTTGTGTCCTTCTTTAATGACTTCTGTATCTGTTACAGCAACACAGTGCCAATCAAAATCCATATAATATAATAATGCAGTTTTTCCACCTTCCCATTTTGCAATATCTTTTGGAGTCTTCTTCACGCGCCAATTAATCCAAATTTCTCTCATACTATTCTGTGTGACTCGTTCCCCATAATACGTTTCCCAATGGTCAATATCTCCCTGTGCATCCATCCAATCATTTTCAAGAAGCCATTCACGAAGAGATTCATAAAATGCTTTTAGATCAAAGATGTCTTTATATTTAACTCTCATTGGACTAAATTCAGGAAAGAGAGAAATCATCTCACTCTCTTTTTTTTTCGGGTCTCGTAATGGCATTATCAAAAGAGAGGATTTAAAGGTATTTAAAGGTTTAGTCTTTCTAAAAAGAAATTTTCTTTCTGAACCAAAGATAGAATATCCATACTGTTCCAAGGCCCATGTCAAAAATGGCTGCTTTCAGTTCTTTAATCAAAATATCGTTCCCACCAGTAAACATTGAAATGTCTGCCGGATTAGTGTATTGGATTGTGGTGTATGAAATGTGTGTGAAGTTCGGCCAGAAAAGTGGTACACCTACTGTACTACTCATGTCAAGTATAATGTGGATAAGGATACCAACACTGATAGCGATCGCAAACTGTTTTGCGTCTTTATTTTTTAAATATTTAAATAAAATGTAGACCAGACACGGAATGACAATAAAAAATAAAAGACTATGGGAAAATGTTCTATGCACTTCTGTTCCAAGAATCCAATCTATACAAAAGTCTATATCTGGAAGTATTCCACCAAAAAGAAGGAAAAACCATGTATAATGACTAATATTTTTCTTACTGAAATACTCATACGCTTTTCCTACAATCCAGGCTCCTATTAGATGTCCAAATGCAAACGACATATTTTGTAAAGAAAAGCCCGTGTTTAAATAAGTAATGGAAATCTATGAAATCTATTGCTGAAGAGATCTCACAATTTGTGGAAGTAAATAGGCCGCAAATATTTTTTCAATACCCCTACTTTGCGCAAAAACTCGTACAGACTTGTCAGGATTTTCGTGAGAATATCCTATTGCCAATTCTATTAATTTATACTGTTTTTCAGAAACTCCTTCAATTCTTTGTGGGACTCTAAAACGTGGTCCTTCATATAGTTGAATTTCCGTTGCTCCTTCAACACTAACAATTAAACCATTAAGATTACCTAATGCGTTACGTGCTGCAGGCGAAGAGTAACCTAACGAGTTTCTCTCATCTATTTCATCAATGTCTTCTTCATCTCTTTCATCTTTAAATTTATTAACCCTATTGGTTCGCCATTTATATTTTTTTCCACCTCTTTTGTTACTATGTGATTTTGGTTTTTTTCCTGCTCCGTTCTGAACATGCCACTCATAAGAATTTCTTAGAATCCGCAAATAAGCACTTAGTTCTTGTTGTACTTCTGGTATTGTAAAAACATTGTTTCCTGCAGTAAGTTCACCAAGTTGCCATTGAAATTTAATATTTTCAGTTTCAATATCACTTGCTGCTCCTTCTAATTCTCGTGCATCTTTTAAATCATAAAGTATTTCTGGAAGTGACCGTGCGTCTTGTCCACTTCCAAAAAAGCTGGTGTCTACAAGAATAAGGTCGTAACATTCCACCATTTGTCGTAATGTTTCTCGATCCATCAAAATATCACTTTCAAGTGGTGTTTATATATCTTTTGAAAAGTTTTTTTAAAAAAATGCAATTCAAACTAAAAATATTACGGAGAAGGAACAGGTTCTATTTTGTATATTTCTTCTGGTTGACATTTGCAAATGTTAAAATCGTACCCAACCACCAATCGTTGAAGTTCTTTTGTATGATACATAATTGTCATTGTTTTGATAAAAACAAAATGAATTATTTATAAATCTTATCTAATATGGCAGTGTAAAGTTATGAGCAATAGACATTTGGCATTAGCCAAAATCTCGCTTTGAGAAAAGCGTACAAAATTTCTATCATACTTCTAAAT
>PCYB01000071.1 GCA_002762845.1 Candidatus Woesearchaeota archaeon CG10_big_fil_rev_8_21_14_0_10_36_11 | reverse complement strand
AGGGATTTTGGAAAGAACATATTTTTATGCAAAATTTTATAGGATATTTATGTCGTTGACTAACTCCTCGGACGATTTAAGTATTGAAGTTGATCCAAGCCTATATCTGTCTTAAAAAGGTTTTCATATTGTTCAGACATATATTTTTAAAAGATAGTATTACTATTTATTAATTATTGTTCTAAAAAATGAGTTACAAAAATAGTGATTAATCAACAATGGTAAAACATATATAAATTCAGAACAGTAATCTTTATAAATCAAACAAGTAGTTTCTTAGAATATGGATCCACAAGTACAAAAGACGAGCAGAGTGAAAAGGTTTATAAAAGAAACGCTTAGAGTGTTACGTATTACAAAGAAACCAGATAGAACGGAGTATATGAGCCTTGTGAAAGTGACGGGAATAGGCATCCTTATCATTGGCGCTCTCGGATTTGTCTTGCATCTTGTAAAACAATTATTTTTTTAGAAAATGGAAACTCACATCTTTGGACTACGGACAGCGGCAAACAGAGAAGATCAAGTTGTTGATTATTTAGTGTCAAAGCTACAAAAAAGTTCTGAAGGTATTCTCTCTGTTATACGACCCCATGGAATGCGAGGCTACATTTTCATTGAAACATTATCAAAAGTCGATGCGGAAACTGCATTACGTGGCGTCCCATACGCACGGGGATTACTTCCACGAGAAATTCCTTATCCAGAGATTGAACATATGCTTGAACAGGTAAAGATTGAAATGAACATCAAGAAAAGCGACATTGTTGAAATAATTTCCGGCCCATTTAAACGTGAAAATGCGAAAGTTATGCGTATAAACAAACAAAAAGAAGAAATTGTCGTTGAGTTGTTAGAATCTGCCGTTCCTATCCCAATAACTGTTAAGATGGACGCTGTTAAGGTTATTAGGCGGGAAAATGATGACGAAGAGTAAATATTTGTAAGAACGTTCTTTTCGATACTTTTTTATACCCCAAGAATTTTATTATGTCTTAAAAGAGGTGATTGTAATGGAAAAAAATTATAGTAGTCATTCAATGAAATGTGTTGGACTCACGAAGATTATAATAGGAATTCTTATTTTGTTGAACGCATTTGTATGGCCAATGTGGTTAGGAATTGATGGCTGGGTTGCATTCTTTGCAGTATTGATGATACTTCTTGGTTTAGGAAAACTGTTCCATCCATGTTGTAGCAGTTCAAGCTGTGCAGTTCCAGAAGTAACGAAAATGCCAGCACGAAAAAGAAAAAGAAGATAATTTTTTTTATTTTCTTTCTATTTTAAACACATTATCACCAACACGGACTCTATCTTTAACTTTTAATCCGATTTCTGACCCCTTTCGCGCAATATCAATTCGTTCTTTATCTATCTGCATTGACGTAACTTTCTGCTCAAAAAAACTTCCTTTTCCAATCTTTACTTTGTCTCCTCTTCTCAGAATCTTATCAACAAGAACAACAGCAACTCCAATCCTATCATAATAATGGGTAACTTTACCCCTTGGCTTTTCTGCCATATGAATCACCTCTTTCTAGAAAGGAATGATATTGAAGTATTTAATATGTGTGGAAAAGATCCAAGTTTATGTAACCATTTAGTAGTAGTTATCGTAGAAAGATTTATAAATATTGGAGTGTATAATTAACATTATGACGTGTGCAGAAACTTTGGATGAAAGGATAAAAGGATTAGCTTCATGTTATTCTAAAGACGAATTGATCTTAGTAGGTGGCTTAGCAGTATATTTAGCAACAGATGTCGCACGAAATACTGACGATATTGATGTTATTGTTCTAGACAGAGAAGCTGCAGGTAGAAAAATGTTTGATTATCAAATGGATTCAGGAGTAAGAGTTGATTCAGCATTTCCAGACAATGTTTTTGACTCTTTAGATCTTTCTAACGTGAATCTAAGAATGAAAGCAACGAGAACTAAATTATATGAAACGGGCGAAGAAGTTAGCTACCTATGTCCAGAAGCTCTTATCGTTATGAAATTAACATCATTTTGTAGTTCTGGTGATCCAAGCCAACCGACAAGATATGGTATTAAGGTTCTTAGAGACAAAGATTTGAATGATATCAGAAATTTGTTAAGATTAGATATAAATTTAAGTCTTATGCTTGATTTACTAGAAACTGTACCTCAGATTGAAGAAATTGATCAAGGATTATTTTATGATAACTCATTAAAAGTAATTGCTGAAGCAAATGCTCCAGTTTCTTTTGTAAAAAATGCATTTGGAATTGGAAAGCTATTAGCAATTGATGATGTTCAAGACAAAAGTGGCGTTTATACAAGGTTATTAGAAACATCAAGAATCTATGACACTCCAACATTCGGATTAAAATTAGATTATTTATACAATCAAGCTGTTCAAGATGGGACCCTTAATGTAAAAGACATTAATTAAAATAATTCTAAGAATTCTAAACATCAACCATTTCTATTTCTATATTCAATCCTTCGGGGATAGGAACCCTCATTACAAGTCGTAACGTTCTTTCATCAGCCCCAACATCAATAAGTCGTTTATGGATACGCATTTCGTACCGTTCCCAGGACGCTTTACCCTCACCATCAGGAGATTTTCGTGTTGTCACCTTTAATTTCTTTGTAGGTAAAGGAATAGGACCACGAAGTTGAACACCAGTTTTGTCTGCAATCTCTTTGATATCCCTGCAAATCTGGTTCAGCTTATCGATTTCTGTACTTGCTAATTTTATCCGCGCTCGTTGTACCATTTCATAAAGTCCCATAATAATCTACGTTTACTATGGTTTACTGTCTTGGAATGATGTTTATTTATAAAGTTTGTTGTTCTGATTAGTACATTATTTCTTCTAAAAGTTAAAAAAGAACAAAAGAATGAAATAAGAATAAGAAAAAAAGTAAGGAACTTATAATGTTTTCTTCACAAGGTCCATACACATACCAGCTGCGACAGTAACACCTGAGTCTCGAATAGCAAACCGTGACATTTGTGGTATTTCACTGTTTTTTTCGATAACTAATGGTTGAACAGGTCTCAGTCTTACAATTGCTGCATCACCATTTCGTAAGATATCTTTATTTTCTGTCACTTCATTACCTGTTGCAGGATCAAGTTTTTTCAAGATCTCAACAAATTGGCATGCAATTTGTGCAGTATGAATGTGGAACACAGGCGTGTATCCAACAGTTACAACACTAGGATGACTCATGATAACAACCTGCGCAGTAAATTCTGTTGCGACTGTAGGTACATTATCAGACTTCCCTAGTACGTCGCCACGTGCAATGTCTTTCTTTCCAATACCACGCACGTTAAACCCAATATTGTCACCAGGTCCAGCTTGTTGTACTTGTTCATGATGCATTTCAATAGTTTTAACGTCACCACTGACACCTTTTCCTTCCCGTCCTGGAACAACAGTAACTTTATCACCAATTTTCATAACACCGGTTTCTACTCGTCCAACAGGAACAACGCCAATACCAGTAATGTTATATACGTCCTGAATTGGAAGTCGTAATGGTAATTCTGTTGGTTTTTGAGGTACGTCAAACTTATCTAATGCTTGAAGTAATGTATCACCAGTCCACCATGTCATCTTATCGGATTTCTTCACGATATTACCGCCTACAAGAGCTGCCATTGGTAAGAACCGAATAGCATCAACTTTCCATCCTGCTTGTTTTGCATGTTTTTTTACTTCTTCAACAACGTCATTGTACCGTTTTTCAGAATAGTCAACACCAGAAATGTCCATCTTGTTCACTGCAACGATTAATTGACCAACACCAAAAATCTTTGACAATTTTAAATGTTCAATTGTTTGTGCGTTAACACCGTCGTTTGCAGCAACTACTAAAACAGCACAATCTGCTTGTGATGCGCCCGTAATCATGTTTTTAATAAAGTCTCTGTGACCAGGTGCGTCAATTATTGTAAAGTAATATTTGTCTGTATCAAACCGTTTGTGAGCAAGGTCAATTGTAACTCCCCGTTCCTGCTCTTCTTTAAGGTTATCCATTACGAACGCGAACTCAAATCCTGACTTTCCAAGCTGTTCAGCCTTTTCTTTCAGTTTTCGCATAGCCTGTTCATCAATATTGCCTGAATCAAAAAGCAATCTACCTACACTCGTTGATTTACCGTGATCTACGTGACCGATAAATACTAAGTTAATATGTTCTTTTTGTTTTGCCATTTTTGTCCTCCGTTTGCACATTAATTGTAATAAATAGTCAGGGATATGTTTCATTTATAAAGATTTCGGAAATTGAGTAAACGTACTCTCCCGCCATGACAGAAAAACAACAAAAACAAAAACAAACACTAACCTTTAAAAACAGCCAAAAAATCCTTTCATATCCATGTTAACTGAAAAACAAGTCAAATTCATTCGAGAAGAGCTTGCAACAGCTAAAAATCCATTGTTTTTTTATGATGATGATGCCGACGGCATTTCATCATTTCTTTTATTGTACAGGATACATAGGGAAGGAAAGGGTGTAATCCTTAAAACATCACCAAAATTGGACATGCGACTTTTTCGAAAGGTTGAAGAACTTAACCCAGACAAGATTTTTGTGCTTGACGTCCCCATTATTGACCAAGAATTTATTGATGCTGTAAAACGCCCAATATTCTGGATAGACCACCATCAACCACTACAACGAGAAAATGTTCATTATTTTAATCCACGTATTGATAATCCTAATGCGTATATTCCTACAACACGTATGGCATGGCAAATTTCGCAGCGAGAGGAAGATTTTTGGATTGCTGGAATTGGTGTCTTAGGAGACTATGCAATGCCAGATTTTATCGACGAATATAGAAAAATGTATCCACAACTGATACAAAAAAAAACTGACTTGCCAAAAACAATATTCACGCAACCTATTAGTGTCCTTATCAAAATGTTTTTCTTTTTTCTTAAAGGACCAACATCTGACGTACGAAAGTCTGTCAGTATCTTATCAAAAGTAAAATCTCCAGACGAGATTCTTCAGCAGGAAACGCCTCGTGGAAGGTACTTATACAAACGGTTTGAAAAACTTAATGAGAAATATATGGAGTTGTTAGAACAGGCAAAAAAATGTGCGACACGAAGTAAAATCCTTCTCTTTAATTATGCAGAAAACCAATGGTCTTTTACGGCGAACCTTGCAAACGAACTTACAGTATTATACCCAAAAAAAGTAATTATCATTTCACGAAATAAGTCTGGCGAAATGAAATGTAGTTTAAGAGCACAATTTCCAATATTAACCGCATTAGAAAAAGCGTTAGTTGGAATTAATGGATATGGTGGTGGTCATGAAAATGCGTGCGGTGCCGTTATAAAAGTCGAGGATTGGGATAGGTTTTTGGAACAGTTTAAGAAGGAACTTTCGTGAAGATATTGTGCTTTATTTTTTTGCAGTTTTTATTTCTTGAACTCGTAGATTTACGTCTCCCTTGGATGAAATTAGCTTAACATTATACTTTCTTTCTAATAATTTAACATATTTGCTTAACTTGGAAATAGAAATTGCTGAATCAATCAACTTTCTTTTAGCATCACTATCAGGAAATTGAGATAAAGAATTTACTGCCATTTTACTATAGGCCATTGCTTCAAGAACACTTCTTTTAATCACACCACTTCTACACAACTTTTCTCTAAAAGCATCATGTTCTTTATAACAGCAATTTCCAAATGGCACAGTATCAATATCATTATAAAACAAAATTGGCCAAGTAATTTTTCTTTCTTTAAGATCACTGAATACATCTGAATGATTTTTTTCTCTAGTTGTTTCTCTAGCCAAATCTAATGAATAATCCTGGACATCATTAATAATCATCATTGACGAAATGAAACAAAAACATGCCCATATCATCAAGAATTATGAAATATTGCATTACTACAAAGAACACAAATTAAAATTCTTTTGAAATAAAAACCCTTAAATACCTAAAAACTTTACTGGGATAAAAATGTCATTATCTCTACTCCCATTACTATTCTCAATAACTGGAATACTCTTTGGATACATTCTTGCACGTATTGCTCCTGAAGAGTTAAATAGTGGAAAGAAATATTTTATATTACTGCAACATGTTTTGTATGGATTAATTGTTATCCTGACTGGATATTATTTGTATAATGTTAACCTTGTTATATTATTTGTTTGGGTTAGTATTGCTGTTGCTTTTTTTATTCTAAAACTGAAAATTAAAACTAAATACAAAGAAATTGGTTCATATATCATATTTGCAGTGCCATATTTTATCAATACAAGCCAAACATTTCAATTATTACTCGTTACACTTATATTCCTGTATGGTTTTCCTTTTGGTACATTATTAAAAAAAATAAACTGAACATAATTTACAAAAATGAAAAAAGAAAAAAAAGATCTTGAAGAAACGATTAAAGGAAAAGTCGTGCCGCTTCTTGAAGAGACGATGGAAAAGAATCTTGGTGTGAATATTCCCAAAATTGAGTCCGATATTACAGATAAACTACAAAATCCACACCTTGACATTTATATCCCATTTAATTTGCACTTTAAAGATGCCAAGAAATCATTCAAGAAAGAATTCATTAAACAGGAATTGGGAGCGCACCTTGGTAATATTTCGGAATTGGCAAAGGTATTAGGTCTTGATCGACGAAGTATTCATCGAACAATTAAAAAACTTAACATTAGTATTGATAAAGTACGTGTCCATATGAAACATACCGAAGAAGACATAATCGATAAGACAATTCGTTCAACGCTTGCAGAGTATAAAGAAATAATTCATCCGCAGAAAATGGAACGCATGTATGAAGACGTTCCGACGTTATCTCGAAACATCGCAAAATTTCTCCCACATAAAGATTTTACCTGGAAAGAAGCAGAAAACGAATTTGAAAAACGGTTCTTATCAAAAGCATTACAAGATTCTCAGGGTAACGTTGCAAAGGCGGCAGCAAAAGTTGACATCCGTGTTGAAACATTACATCGTAAGATTAAAAAGTTACGATTAAAATAAAGTAGCAATTGTGTTGACAGTTTCATACCCTAATGTTGTTTCAAGAAGGCTTAAAGAATATCCCCCCACAAGACCAACTGCCACAGTTCCAAAGAATAACGCTTGCTTCTCTCTTTTTGTTGCATCATCAGTAAAAGCAATATGGGATGCAAGAACAGCACCAATTCCTCCAACTGCCCCTTGAGCAATTGCTGGTCCATGCATTAAAAGTAAATCAAGAGTATCTTTATCCACACCAACATATTCTAACGTTGCTTTTACCACACCTAAAACACTAACCAACCCTGCCACTTTAAGAACAGATCGAACCGGAATTAGTTCTGCCACTCCAAATACATAATCATGCATTCTTGAAAGAACACTGGCCCGTTGAATTGTTTCCATTTCCATTTGTACCATTCAAAATGAACCGTATTTA
>PCYB01000007.1 GCA_002762845.1 Candidatus Woesearchaeota archaeon CG10_big_fil_rev_8_21_14_0_10_36_11 | reverse complement strand
AAGTAGCTAAAGAAGTAAATAAACTTTTCTATACTCGAGAATAGTTGTGGAACTTCAGAAAGCTAAATAGTTACGGGAAATAGAAAAATATATAATATATTCTATGTAGAACGTATGAATTTGAAAATAATGGGGTATAATTACTATGGAAATCAAAGATATACAAGCGAAACAAGGCAACATTGACGTTGTCATGACAATTATTGAAAAACATGATGAACGAACATTTAACAAGTTTGGGAAAGAGGGAAGGGTTTGTAACGCAAAAGCAAAAGATGATTCTGGTGAAATAATTATAACTTTATGGAACGATGATATTGATAAAGTAAACATTGGTGATAGGATTTATCTTAAGAACGGATGGTGTTCGGAGTACAAAGGCGAAAGACAACTTTCTTCTGGTAAGTTTGGTGAAATAGAAATTATTGAAAAAGGTCAGCAGGAAGTATTAACGAACGATCCTAGAATATTACAACAAGGAATGCCAGACATGGAAGAATCTCTTGAAGAAGAAGAGGTTGATGTTGTTGATGATGAGGAGAGGATTGTTGGATGAAACTCCTTCCTTCCTTGCGCCAAAAGAAACGGTACATTGTATGGAAGATTGTTACGGACAAAAATTTCTCGGTACAGGACATACATCATGCAGTTGATTCGGCATTGAACTCATTTCTTGGCCAGTTGGGGATGGCAAAAGCGTCTCCATTGTTCCTTAAAGAAAAGTGTAACAACAAAACATTTATAATAAAAGTTAACCATAAATATGTTGACGAGTGCAAATCTGCACTTATTTTGATACAAAAGATTAAAAACATACCAGTCATTGTAACATCAGTAACGACGTCTGGTACGTTAAAAAAAGCAAGTTCGTATGTAAAATGAGGTGGTTTATCCAATGAATCCGAGCAAACAAATGATTGATAAGATGGGTTATGATAGAAGCATAACAATGTTTTCTCCTGACGGAAGGTTATTACAGGTAGAATATGCAAAGAAAACGGTGCGTCAAGGGTCAACTGCGATAGGTTTAGCCTGTAAAGATGGAGTTGTTCTTATTGCTGATAAACGAGTTACGTCAAAACTTATTGTTCCCGAAGCTATTGAAAAGATGTTTCAAATAGATGACCATATCGCTGCAACGGCAGCCGGTATCATCTCTGATGCGCGGGTTCTTGTTGATAAGTCACAAGTTCGTGCGCAACAACATTCTGTAACGTATGATGGTAAGATTGATATCCTTTCTATTGTTAAAGATATTTGTGATTTAAAACAAATATGTACACAATCTGCTGGGTTACGGCCATTTGGTGTTTCGATGCTTGTTGGCGGTGTTGAAGAGGACGGGACGATTAAATTGTTTGTCACTGAACCCTACGGCCTTTACTTTCAATACCAGGCTGCAGTTATAGGAGAAGGTGAAGCCGAAGTTGAACCTATTCTTAGGAAGAAATACAAATCAAACATGTCTGTTGATGATGGAATTATACTTGGTTTAGGAATAATGAAAGAGTTTCTTAAATCCGAATTTAGTGTTGAACGTGTCGATGTTGTATATGTAAAATCAACAAACAAACGGTACACAAAACTAAGCGACGACGAAATCAAAAAGGCGTTGAAATAGTTTTTTCTATACCATGGGAGAAGAAAAACTAACTGTTGCGCGGATTAAAAAGTTTGGAGAAAACTTTGAAATTAGCATTGACCCTAATACTGCATTACAGTATAAACTGGGAGAAATAACAGATTTACGAGAAGTACTTCTTGCTGACAATATTTTTTCTGATGCCCGGAAAGGATTAATCGTTCCCTCTGAAACTCTTGCAAAAGCATTTCATACAACAGATACCGCAAAAATTGCCGATATTATTTTGCATCACGGAGAAATACAAATTAGTGCAGAACATAGGTCTCTGGAACGTGATCAGCGGAGAAAACGTCTTATTGAATTGATTCATACGCGTGCAATTGATGCAAAGACAGGGTTACCGCATCCGTCAAATAGAATCGATGCTGCACTTGATGAAGCGAAAATTCATCTTGATAATCACAAATCTGTGGAAGAACAATTTGACGAAGTTATCTCTCAACTTCGACCAATCATACCATTAAAGATCGAACAGAAAAAATTAACGATCACTGTTCCGAGCCAGTTTGCGGGCAAATGTCAACAACTCATTCGCGATAATAGTAAAATTGTTACGGAAGATTGGATGCAGGATGGTGGATGGAAAGTCGTTGTTGAAATCCCGGCCGGATTTTCTATTGAATTTATTGAAAAACTTAATTCTTTGACACATGGTGATGTTGTGGTTAACGAGTAATCACTAACTAATGACAAAAACAGGAAGATTTAAATACTATTAATTCTATTATGTTGTTATGGAAGATCAAATAGAACAATTAATAAACAGATATGGTGGACGTCACGATTATGGTCTCTTAACAGAGCAACAAACGAGACTTCTTTTAAGCAGATCAATAAAGGATAATACTGATGGTTGTGGATGGACTACAGTTGAGGTTAGAGGTATAAAAGAAGGACCTGAAGGAACATTATTGGATTTACTAGACGTTCATACATATGTTTTTAGAAGAAACAGTCCAGGTACGGTTGGTTATGCGACGAGAAGAATTCGTGAATTCAAACAAGTTCTGGGTATGCAAGAAAATCCAACGCGACTTGAAGATGCACAAGTGTTTCTTTTTGAGTTACCTGATCAATCTAAAGTAAAAGTAGAATACGCAACTATAAAAGATCAAGCTTAGATTTTCTAATAAAATAACAGTAACGCTTTTAAATAAACACATAAATAAGGGTTAAACTGAGAGAAAAACATGGAGGATGTCCGCACGTCATAAATTGGGCGGATACAGAAAAATGAGTGAATTATTAAAGAAAGAACGGGAAATTGTTATTCCCGGTGAGATTTTAGCACAAGGAATGGATTTTCTTCCTGGAGAAAATACATACAGAGAGAATGATAACATTTACGCTAAAGCGTTAGGATTGGTCTACGTTTCTGGAAGGGTTATTAAAATAACATCACTTTCAGGTCCATACGTTCCTATGGTTGGAGATCGAATCATTGGTAAAGTTATTGACATAACAATGACTGGGTGGCGTATTGATACTGGAACAGCATATTCTGGTTTATTAAACGTCAAAGATGCAACAACACGTTTCATCAAAAAAGGTGAAGACCTTAGCAAGATTATTGCTATTGGTGATTATGTTATTGTTATGATTACACAAGTAACGTCTCAAAGACTTATCGACCTTGCCATGCGTGAACCTGGCTTAAAGAAAATTACTGGTGGAAGAATTATGAAAATAAACTCTCATAAAGTTCCCCGTATTATCGGAAAGCAAGCAAGTATGGTAAATCTTCTTCGTGAGAAAACCGGATGCGAGATAACTGTCGGACAGAACGGTCTTGTGTGGGTACGAGGAACGCCCGAAGGAGAATTAAAAGCAGAAGGAGCAATAAAACGTATTGAAGAACGGTCCCATGAAAGTGGCCTTACGGAAAGTATGGACGCGTTCCTGGGTGGTAAATAAAATGACATACTCAAAACGATTAGATGAACGAAAGAACGACGAACTGCGTCCCATGGATGCTAAAGCAGGAGTTATTCCAAACGCGGACGGTTCTGCATATTTTCGTGCGGGAAAAACAACAGCATATGTTGCTGTGTACGGCCCTCGAGAATTATTTCCTAAATTTAAACAAGATCCAAAAAAAGGATTACTTCGATGCCATTATGCTATGATGCCTTTTTCGGGTTCTGGTGAACGAATCCGACCTGGAACAAGCCGACGTGCACAGGAAATCTCAATGGTCATGGAACAAGCACTATTACCAGTGATTGATCTTTCAGAATTTCCTAATTCTGTTGTTGACGTTTTTGTTCAATTACCACAAACAGATGCGGGCACACGATGTGCTGCAATATCAGCGGCTGCTATTGCTCTTGCAGATGCAGGCATTCCAATGAAAGATATGATTAGTAGTGTTGCTGTTGGCCAAGTAGATGGAACAATTGTTGCAGATTTAAGTTATGGAGAGGAATCCTATCCTGCGGTTGTTTCTGATATTCCTGTTGCAATGACGCATAACACAAAACAAATTACATTACTTCAAATGGACGGAGAAATTTCTAAAGAAGATCTTGTGAAAGCTCTTGACGCAGCAAAGTCTGCGACAGAGAAAGTGTATGACGTACAAATGAAAGCACTTAAAAGTAAATTTTCCGTGGAGAACAAAAAATGATTGTCAACCAAAATACTATCAAAGACCTTGCCAGTAAACAAATGCGCATTGATGGAAGGGCATTAACAGAATATAGAAAACCCATTTTGGTAGAAACAAACATTTCGTGGACTGCTGAAGGGTCCGCTCGTGTTCAAGTTGGTGAAACTGTTGTTATGGCAGGTGTAAAATTATCACTTGAAAAACCATACAACGATACTCCTGATGAAGGAGGTATTATGATAAACGCTGAACTTACCCCACTTTCAAGCGCAGAATATGAATCTGGTCCTCCTGGGATTAAAGCAATCGAACTTTCTCGTGTTACAGACAGAGGTATCAGAGAAGCAAAAGCTATTGACATGAAAAAGTTATGTGTTGAACCTGGTGAGAAAGCATGGTTTGTTATAATTGATATTGTTACAATTAACGATGCCGGAAATCTGTTCGATGTTGCTGGTCTTGCAACATTGGCTGCGTTAAAATCTGCTCGATTTCCTGTTGTTGATACAGAAACAGGTGCAATAGATTATAAGAAAAAAACTGATCAACCCCTTCCACTCACAAAGGAGCCGTTACCTGTAACTGTCTATAAAATAAATGGTAACTTGGTTATTGATCCGACTGTTGAAGAAGAACAGGTGTATGAAGCTCGATTAACGGTAGCGACTGATGACAAAGGAACAATTTCTGCTATGCAGAAAGGTGGAACTGAATCGCTTTCCATTGACGAAATTTCAATGATGATAGATTTGGCTCAGGAAAAAGCAACATTTTTGCGAGGGGAGTTAGATAAACAACTACAATGACAATTGAAAAAATGATATACACGAAATATGAAAAAGCACGAATGATTGGAAGTCGTGCATTGCAACTGTCTATGGGTGCACCGTTCCTCTTGAAACTGTCTGAAGAGGAATTAACAAAAATTGATTTCAATCCGATTGAAATTGCATTATTAGAATTTGATGAAGGTGTCTTACCTATAACTGTAAAACGACCAGTTGCACGATCTTCATAATTTTTACATTATTTTTTTAAAGAATGAATAATACAATCACACAAGAAAAGTTGAATTCTTATTTCTCTATTACAAAAGAAGCCCTTGCAAAAGCAAAAGAGGCGTTTGATACCTCCCGCCAAGAACAGGCAGAAGATTTTTTTGATATGGCAACACGATATTATACGGATGCACGATATTTTGTTGATACAAAAGAAGATATGGTGTTAGCATTTGCAGCATTAAATTATGCACATGGTTGGTTAGACGCTGGTGCACGTATCGGTTTGTTTAAAGTGACTGATAATAGATTGTTTACTGTAGATTGATAAGATATTCTAAAAGATATAAACATTTTTATAGTTGTTTTGGTTATCTTATATTATGACAATTGCAGTAGATTTTACACCTCGTAATCTTGGACGTTTGGAGCTTCATGAAGCCGAAGTTTCTCAACGAGAACGGCGAGAACGTTTAGAGGAGAAAGTCAGGGAATGGGTGCCAAAAGCATTAAAATCTGCAATAACCAATGGTGAATTAAATTCCCAGGGAGGTTTTATAAATTATCGCCCACCCATAAACGAAGATCAGGAAAGAGAATTAATAGGAAATTTCTTATCTAAATTGGGGTGGAATGTTTCAAGTTATAATCGTAATGTTACTCTTGAGGGTTCTGTATATCAAACATTCTATATACAACCAGCTCCTCCGCCATACCAGCTTGAACTTGAATTCTGATAATCTCAATATACTACTAAAAAGTACTCATCTACAAAACATTTATAAAAACCACAATACTTTTTTCTGAAGTATGTCATTTCAAACAATACCAACACCAAATGATTTAAAACGTACAGAAGATCATCAAAGAAATACATCTCACACCAAAACGTTAGAACACCTTACAGCTAAAGTTACGAGAGAACTTCCTCGAGCAATGGCTATTGCAACACGAAATGGTGAACTAAACACAACTGGTGGGACAATTCATTATAATCTAAGTCTTGACGTAGATGGCTATCAAGAAATTGATCCCTCTGAAGTGGAATTAATAATGGAACACTTGCGTGAATCTAAATGGTATGCAAATCATGATGGAAACTATGTTGATAGGAGTGGTTTTGTTTCTGAAGTGTTTACTTTAAGACCTTTGCCATATCAAACAAACCGAGTTTAGTTTTTAATAACTACTAAAAAGTACTCACTTGCAAAACATTTATAAAGAAAATTGAATTCTAAACAGATAATGAGCAAAAAGGGGTTTTTGAGTGAGAAGTATACATAATCAATGGGGGAAGAACTACAATGATTGTTCAAAAAGACTTTTTAACAAAACTCAAAGACTTCGGTCTAAATTCGTATGAAAGCAAGTTATGGGTTGCGCTTTTAAGTAGAGGCGTTTCTACCGCAGGAGAATTATCAGATATTTCTAATGTCCCTCGAAGTCGAACATATGACGTTCTTGAAAGTCTTGAAAAGAAAGGATTTATCATTGTTAAAGTTGGGAAACCAATAAAATATCTTGCAGTTCCACCCTCAGAAGTTGTTGAACGTGTAAAAAAGAAAATTGTTGAAGATGCTGAACAAAAAAATAATGTATTATCACAGCTTAAAGGTAGCGATGTATTAGAAGAGTTAAACACATTACATACGGAAGGTGTTAAACTTGTTGATCCTACTGATAGATCTGGTGCGTTTCGTGGACGAGATAAGGTTCATGATCATTTAATATCAATGGTAAAAAGAGCGAAGAAATCAATAACATTAATGACATCAAAAGATGGTGCTGAAAGGAAATTTGAAGTTTTATCAAGTCATCTTAAAAAAGCGTCAAGAGCAGGCGTTGACGTGAGGATAGCAGTTCCTTCAGGCGTTACCAAAGAACTTGCGGAACAGTACGGGAATATTGGAACATTAAAACAATTTAAAAGTACAAATGCGCGGTTCTGTACAGTGGATGGAAAAGAAGTTTTAGTCTTCTTAACAGATGACAAGAAAGTTCATAAAAGTTATGACTGTGCTGTGTGGTTAGATGCACCATACTTTGTTGATTACTTTGATAAACTATTTCAACATGAATGGATGAAGTAAACATCATTTTTTTTCGTTATGTTTTTAAACACCCCTTCTTTTCTCTTTCATATGACAACATACAAACAAGTAATTCTCATTCGACAAGATCTTAAATTACCGAAAGGTAAAGCGGCGGCGCAAGCAGCACATGCATCCGTTGATGCTGTCCTTAAGTCTGATACTGTGCTTGTTAAAGCATGGTGTGAAGAAGGAATGGCAAAAATTGTCGTCAAAGTAAAGGATGAAAAAGAACTTATACATTATTTTCAGCAAGCAAAAGATTCTGGAATAAAATCGTCACTCATTACGGATGCGGGAAGGACAGTCATTGCGCCTGGGATAAAAACGTGTGTTGCTATTGGTCCTGATGAAGAGGAAAAAGTAGATGCTATTACAGGTACACTTTCACTTCTATAAACAGACAGTGTAAACTTATCGGCAGGTTAATAAATAAGGACTTCTTTCTTCTTAATTAA
>PCYB01000035.1 GCA_002762845.1 Candidatus Woesearchaeota archaeon CG10_big_fil_rev_8_21_14_0_10_36_11 | reverse complement strand
CACTAGTTATTTTTTTATGTAAGTTTTAATGGGAAGAAATTATGAGAATATTGAAGTGTATCGTTTAGCATATTCTTTTGTATTGGAAGTATACAAAATTATAAAATTATATCCCCAATCCGAGGAAAACAATATCGCTTCACAGCTTAGGCGATCATCTGTTTCAATTGTTTTGAATATCGCAGAAGGATCTGCTAAAGCAAGTAGAAAAGAATTTGTTCATTTTTTAAATACTGCATTTGCTTCAGCTAAAGAAGTTGAAGTATTGTTAAAGTTGTCTAGAGATTTAGGTTTTTTAGAACAAGAATTATATAATAAAATGTATAAACTTCTTGATGAGTTGAATGCTAAGTTGTATATGTTCATACGAAATGTTGAGTCAAAGATTACCGGACAGAAACGAACATTCTTTCAAAAGTTTGAAAATAAAGATTGAATCATGCTTGTTTAAGAATATAAATACATAAAAAAGCCAATATTAAATTCTTTTACTATGCATTTAGAGAACATAAGATTAGGAATTTTTGACCATAGTGGAGTTTTGAGAGATGATAGGCCTCCCGTGTATGAAGCAAATATGTTTTTGCTAGAAAAATATGGGCTTGCAAGAATTTCATTTGAAGATTGGCTCAAAGCATCAAAAGCATCTGCGGGCGATTTGGTTCTTAGTTTTGGTGTTGATGTTCCAAAAGAAGAAATTGATATGGAGTATGAAAGAGTTTATACAGAAATTGTTAGTTTCAATTGTGTTTAAGTTCTTTAAAATAATGGGGGAGTTCTAATCCTTCGGACAGTTACACTTTACTGCGTAAAGAAAAATAATAAGTCTGATAGGGGAGTTCCTAAAAACAACATTAAAAACGAATGAGGCGGGGCGTTTTACTTCTTACGAAGTCTATTGTATTCCTTTGTAGACACTTCACTCTGAAACTTATCCTCAATACCACCCATTACATTTCTTCTCAAATTATATGTATCTGCATTCTTCGCATACGCTATCCAACCTTCCAGAAAATCATAAACTTTATCATACATTATCTCGCCATTATCAAATTCCTCACAAATCAACCTCAACTTTCTCTTAAATGAACAGACATTCCTTTTCTTCATGATTTTGTGAAATGGAAAAATCTTCAATCCAAGAAAATCAACACCATGAATAGCTTGAATAATCTTTGTCTTTTCTGGATGCAAATCCAACAACAATTCTTCTCTTAAAAAATCAGCAATCTTTTTCTTCCATTCTGTTAATTGTTGCTCTGAATTATGCAAGATTACAAAATCATCCACATAGCGAACGTAATTTTTAGTTTTTATCCTGTGCTTAACAAACTGGTCTAATTTATTCAGGTACACATTAGCAAAAAATTGTGAGGTGAGGTTTCCTAATGGCATGCCTTTCCCTTCACTTGTTGAATAATTGCTCAGCACTCTTCGTATGAGCCACAAAACCTTAGGATCATTAATCCTTTTCCTGATGATTTTTAACAGAACGGCATGATCAACTTCATCAAAATAATGGCGAATATCTGATTTCAGGATGAACACTAGAAAAGTATTGTTCTGGGAAAGCTTTTTGCGGAAATGTTCAAAGCGTTGGATAGCTTTCAGCGTTCCTTTTCTTTTGCGGTTGGCATAAGAATCATAGATAAACATTCTCTCAAAGAATGGCTCAATGATATTGCATAATGCATGATGAATAACTCTATCACGAAAATCGGATTTACTAATCTTTCTTGTTTTAGGGTCTCTTAGGATGAAAGTCTTTAATGGTCTTGGTTTGTATGAATGGAAAAGAAGTTCAGTTCTCAACATATCAAGATTTTCTACGAGTTTTTCCTCAAATTCAAGAACACATGGTCTTAATGTCTTATGCTTTCTTGCCTTCTTGTAGGCCAATTCCAGATTCTGAACGCTGCATAATTCTTGCCAGAGGTCGCGAGGTTTCAAAAGAAGTGTCTCAGCATTATGGTGGGCTATTCCACGCAGGGTGTTATGATTGTTTACGTTACGATCATTGGCATTGAAATTGTTGTTGAAATTATTCAGCCACGAAGCCCGCCCAACGTCATAGCTCTTGATGCCCATTCTTCACCACCGTTTCAGCTGTAATACTCGAAAGTATTGCAGACGAAAATTCAAGATTTTCGGGCTTTCCCCTCAGGGAAAGTGTCACAGTTGTCTTATCAGTGTTAGAGCAAGTCTAAACTGAATCTTTCATAACGTTGTCGCCAAACGCCATGGCACAAGAAAATAAGCAACGACTTATTTTCTGTGCAGAAATGAAGTGGTTTCTTCATTTCTTGCATAAGAGCGTGTAGTCCAGCTCTACTCCACATTACACAGAGCAATGCTAAGACAAGAATGAAGAAGAAAATTATTGTTTATATTCTTTTCGTAATGTTTCTTTCCAAGTGGGCCAAGATGAGTCTGAAACATGAGGTCGTGATAATTCCAACATTCTTTCTAACGTAACGACAACAGATTGATCTTGTTTCATTTCCTGTGGAGCAGGTGGAACTTCATTTTCAGGCGCGTCACCTTCGGCGATGACATGACGTACCCCACGCAGGGTGAGATGAAGGCTTACGACACGATCAATGGCATAGAAATAGTCGCTGAAATTATCCAGCCACGAAGCCCGCCCAACGAACTTTTTATCATTACTTCTTAAAGTACCCTGCACATAATCAGGCATTAGTACGAAAACGTAGAGAGTTTTTCCTGCCTTTGCAAACATCTCCATGTTTAGGCCAAAATTTTCCTCATCGGGACCATAGACACGTTTAGCAGCTTTTCTTTGCTCAGGATTTAATTTCTTTACTGCTTTAGGATCAACCACAAAATGACCATATTGATGATTATTATGTTTCACAAGTTTTAATCCTTCTAGATTAACAACAACACTATCCTCATGCTCTAAAGAAGTTTGAGCAGCATCAGCGTCAGGAAAATAGTTTCCTTGTCCTGTTAGTTGCCTATATGCTTCCTCAATATTTTCTAAGACTAAATTTTGCGGTTCACGAGTAATAACCCATAACTGCTTTCTTTTTTGAACAGTATATAATTCTCCATCAGCAGTATAAAACCCTTGATTTCTTAATTCATGATTTGTTCTTCGCTCAATCGTAAGCTGGTCAACATGCTGAAATGTGCCCGGCTCTAATTCATTGTAAGCCAATAAATTTCCTGTAACGTTTTCTAATGCCATTTTAAGAGTTAAAATAAGTGATTATTTATAAAGCTTTCGCTTTTTATTACTGTAAAGTAGTCTTTGTAAGAAACGCCCCGCCTTGAATGTGAAAAACAAAATAGGAACTCCCCCTTGATCATTATTCTTGATGTGTCGCATTCGATCTTTTTATGGAACGGAACCCCCTAGTCCTTCGGACAGTATGTCTCGGCTTCGCCTCGGATTGATTTGGAACTTAAACACAACTCTGCGGACGCAGGTTTTCCGGACTTCGTAGCGGAAAACGAAACTAACAGGAACTTCCGATGTTACACGAGTGGATAAGCCAATTAGACCAACCATGTATCATGATGTTCCTAATATCTTAAAAGCACTTCGTGAAAGAGATATACGATTAGCTATAGTTAGTAGCCATCCTCAATCTAATCTAGTGAGAGAACTGGATGAGTATGGTATAGTAAATCTTTTCGATGAAGTTTCTGGCGACCCTACACCAAAAACAGAACGATTACAAATGATTTGTGCCAAGTTTCAGGTTCCAACCGAAGAATCATTTTTTGTTGAAGATACTGTATATGGTTTGCGGTCTGGCCATCGAGCAGGCGTACATTGTTTTGGGGTAACGACAGGATACCATTCCAGAGAAAGACTTGAAGCTGAAGGAACAGCAGTAAAAGTAATTGATTCATTGAGTGAAATTTTGGAACTGGTGTAAAGAAATGTTTTGATTATGATATTAAAAATTAATAACCCCCACACCCCACTGGACAAGTGCGGGTAAGGTATATAAATCACATAGTCATCAAGTATGTATGCTTAAAGATTTCACGCCACGGTTATATCAACAGACAATTCTGGGAACAGCTGCTAATAATAACACGTTGGTTGTACTTCCTACGGGTTTAGGTAAAACAGCAATAGCGTTCCTTCTCGCTGTACAGAGGTTACACCAATATCCAAATTCTAAAATTCTTATGTTAGCGCCAACAAAACCGTTATGTGAACAGCACATTGAAACATTTAGACACCATGTCAATATTCCTGAAGAAAACATTGTTCTGTTCACGGGAAGTGTCGCTCCTGATAAAAGAGCAGAATTATGGAAAGATGCAAAGATTATTGTCTCAACACCACAGGGGTTAGAGAACGATGTTATTAATAGACGTGTAAAATTGGAAGACGTTTCTCTCCTTATCTTTGATGAAGCGCACCATGCAACAAAAGAGTATGCGTACGTGTGGATTGCACAACAATATGATAAAGTATCATCACGTTCGCGAATTTTGGCGTTAACTGCATCTCCCGGTTCAGACATGGAAAAGATTCGTGAAGTGTGTACAAATTTATTGATAGAAAAAGTTGAAGTGCGGACAGATAAAGATGCTGATGTTAAACCGTACGTGCAACAGGTTAACATTAATTGGATACCTATTACATTCCCTCAAGAACTTAAAGGAATACAGAAATACTTACAGGATGTAAAGAAAAGTAAACTTATTGAAGCACAGAATTACGGATACTGTAATTCTTCGTCATTGATGAAAGGACAAATGTTACTGTTACAAGGAGATTTACAACGACAAATATCCTCTGGTCGTAAAGATTTTGAAATATTACGGTCAGTATCATTAGTGGCGGAAGCACTTAAAGTTGAACATGCACTTGAACTGTTAGAATCACAAGGCATTGCGCCGTTACATTCGTACTTTACAAAAATGCAAAAAGAATCGTTAACATCAAAAGTGAAAGCACTTAAGAACCTTATGCTTGATGAGAATTTTAAGTCCGCAATGCACTTCACGAATGAACTTTTCAAACAAGAGTTTAAACATCCTAAATTAAGAATGTTACAGGAAATGATGTTTGATGTTGTGCGAAAAAATCCTAATGCAAAAGTAATTATATTTACTCAGTTCAGAGATTCTGCTGAACAGATTGTATCCGCGCTTGACGAACTGAGAATTAAAAACAATATTTTTGTTGGTCAGATGAAAAAAAACGGTGTTGGCTTTTCACAGAAAGAGCAGAAAGCCATCCTTGACAAGTTTAGAAATGGTGATTTTACAGTTCTTGTTGCAACGTCCGTTGCCGAGGAAGGGTTAGACATTCCCAAAGTTGATAAAGTTATTTTTTATGAGCCCGTCCCAAGTGCTATCCGGTCAATACAACGGCGGGGACGAACTGGTCGGTTAGAAGAAGGCGAAGTTAACGTGTTAGTATCAACAGGAACACGAGACGAATCCTATCGATGGTCAGCGCACCATAAAGAAAAACGTATGTATACCAATCTTGAGACTCTGAAGAAAAGTTTTACATCGAACAATGCTCAAAACGAAAAAACAACACTTCAGAAATTTATCCCGGATAATGAAATTGTTGCCGTCCTTGCTGACCATCGCGAGAAAAATAACCGTATTGTGAAAGAACTTATTGATATGGGCGTGTCAGTCAAAACGGGACAACTAACCTCGGCAGATTATCTTGTCTCTGGCCGTGTTGGTGTTGAACTCAAAAAAGTTCCTGACTTTGTTGCATCTATCATTGACGGTCGTTTACTGGACCAAGTACGAAACCTCCGTCAGAATTTTGAGAAAGCTGTTCTTATTATTGAGGGTGAGGAAGACATTTATGCAATACGAAAAGTACATGCGAACGCTATCAGAGGTATGTTATCATCCATTGTGTTAGATTTTGGCGTTCCTGTTTTATATACAAAGAATCCTCAAGATACCGCAGCGTTGTTAGCGGTGATGGCGAAACGTGAACAGAACAAAGAGCGGGACGTTTCATTTCATGAAAAGAAACCACATACAACAAAAGAACAGCAGGAATTTTTAGTAAGTTCATTTCCATACATTGGATTAAATACAGCGCAAGTATTACTTACAAACTTTGGTTCTGTAAAAAATGTTGTGAACGCGTCTCAAGACAAGATGACAATGATTAAAGGTGTTGGTCCTAAGACTGCTGAACGGTTAGTAAAGTTGTTTGATGAGAAGTACGAGAAATAATAAAACTTTTATTGTACAATCCCATCAATGATATCTGTTAGTTCTTCTGGGAAATACGGTTTTTCAAGGTATGCAGTAACACCCGCTTCTAATGCTACTTCTTCAACATTACTACCCACTTACCATCACTATACAAATAGTTGGATTAAATGTTCTAATTTGTTCTACTGCCTCAATTCCATCACACACCGGCATTTTATAATCTGTTACAATAAAGTCATATCCTCCCTCTTGGACTTTCTTGACAAGTTCGTCTCCATCCTCAACAACATCAACAGGGATGCCATAATGTTTTGAGAGGAAACCACTTCTTGCTGTTCTTTGAAGTTCGTCATCGTCAGCAACAATTATTCGTTTCATTTTATCTTTCCTGTCTGCCAATCTTTAAGAACTTTTCGTGCAGCTGCATCCATGTTAGGTTTGTTACCAGACAAAACAAGTTTGTACCGTACTGCAATCGCTCCTAAGATTTCATCTGGATCGTCTTCTGTAACATTATACTTCTTTTGTATCATGACTTTCTTTTCACTAATCAACTCAAGAGCAACAATCTCTGGGTCTTTAATTTTTTCATAACTTAATGATCCGGTCATACCATGCTTGACAAGATCCTTTTCACGTTGTGGAAACACACCAGGCGTGTCCAAGATAAGAATTTTATTATCAACACGTATTTTTTGTACACCTTTAGTATATCCACTTTCAGAAGATGTGCGTGCAGCACCCTTCCCAGCAAGAGCGTTTATTAATGATGATTTTCCAACGTTTGGATATCCAAGAACGCCAACAGTAACGGGATTGCCTCGTGACAATTCTAAAATTTTCTTCTTCAAGATAGTTGTTCCTAATCTATCTTTGCTTGAGATAAATACGGAAGGCACTAATATTCGTTTAAGAGGTTCAAGAGTATGTGTATCAACCAAATCACACTTGTTAATAACATACAAAATCTTTTTCCCAAACTGTTCAATCTTTCGTTCAATTTCAACGTTTCGAGTATCGTCAATCATTCGTGCGTCAAGTACTTCTATAATAATCTCTGCTTCCCGAAGTACTTTATTGACATGTTTCCAGAATGATGGCATATGGTTGTTTAATGATACAAATTTATAAATATTCGCTTATTTTGTATACTTTCAGATGGTATTTTCAAAAACATTTCCACGGACAGCAAAAGACAGTTCATATCCAACATGGGAAGAAGTGTACCTTACGGAAGATGAAGAAAAAGACGTTGAAGAAAAGTGTAAGCGGGAGCATTTTGTTATTCTTGACGAATGTTTACGTGATGCGAAAGCTGTTGCGATAAAGAATGCTATCAATACGGAAGAGAATGTTACTCAGTTAGCCATTGCATTGTTTGAAAAACGTGCATCCCACAGTATATTTTGGAAGGAAAATAAAGCAAAGGAAAAGTTTGATAGAATGTTTAAACATTGAATTGTGTATTTAAATGAAGTAGATAAATGAAGTAGAAACAGTTAATTTTAAAAAATCCTTTCATTTACGTATATATTTTATTTACCATCCGGTCTATAGCGAAGCGGTGACCGGTGGCAACACGAACAGGACTTTCGTA
>PCYB01000010.1 GCA_002762845.1 Candidatus Woesearchaeota archaeon CG10_big_fil_rev_8_21_14_0_10_36_11 | reverse complement strand
TATGTTAGAAATCAAGAAGATATTCATCAACTAAAGTTAGGGGCTTTCGCGTCAGGAAGCCCCGCACTTTAGTGCGGGGAGGATGTCACATATAATCCTTTATTTTATTATGTATTTCTTCATGAACGAGCCACGCAACCAAAATAATGGCATCAATACTTGTAGCATGCTGACCTATTCCCCATTGAGGACAAAAGTTAACCACAAACAATGGCCATAAGAAATCTTTGTATCCGCCATATAAACAATCTAATGTTAAATGTGAAAACCAACCAAATGCTATAATGTAACATATCCCTGCCCACTTAATGTTCTTGTTATAATGTAATACTGCACCTATTATTAAAAAAAGAAGCGGAAAGAATAAAGAATGGGTAAACGTTCCATGTAATGAAATTCCTGTTCCTGTAAGAAACTTATAAATCCACGTTAAAGGAATGTCAATATCAGGAAACAAACCTGCAACCCCTCCAATAACCAACAAATAACGTGGGAATTTATGCCGACCCCAAACATAATGACGGAAAATGTCAAGGATAACAATCGTTAAAATGACATGAGTTACTGCAAGAGCCATAGAAAAAAGGAATTTTTTAGTGGTTATAAATGTTATTGTTATGTTATTTTCTAAACAGCGATATAAAGAAGTTATACATTGCATATAATGATAAGCCAAATGGTAAATATCCCAAGAAACCAAGGATTGGCATTTCAAAAATCTTAAAGAAACCTACGAAAGGAACAAAGTAGTACCATTTTGCAGGTGCCCAATAATTCCAGAATTCCCATAAAATTCCACAAAGAAGTGTTCCAAACATTAACGTGAACAGTAGTTTCGGTTTTCCTTTCTGTAGAAAGCCGATGATCGATGGTTGTTTGTTTCGATAATTTATTGGATCAAGCAAAAAAAACATACTTATCCACACTAAAGAGAAAGTGTATTTTGGTAATACGAACGGCAAGATTAACGCGAAAATGCCAATAAAAATAGACCCGCTAATTTTTTTGTTTGTTACAGTTAACTTGAATTTAATCTTGTCAAACCATATGAATGTTGACAAGAAATCGCTTGCTTCAAATACTGCAGGTAGGACAGTAGAAAATGCAACCGTAAACACAAGCCATTCTGGCTGACCTACATTTTCATATCGCCAATTGTCAATAAAAATGTTCAGCAATTCGTAGAACCACCAAAAGAGTGATGATATAACAAACAATAACCAGAACTGTTTCTGATGATTAATAAACCGGGATGTTCCCGATCGATGATAGACAAGTGCATCAACGAAAAAGATAAAACCAACCCATAAAAATGTAAAAAAGAGATACGTTGAAAATGGTTCCCAACGGTAAAACATAAGAATCTCTCCCATAATTATTAAGATAATTCCTATATATCCATGAAGTTTGAACATCAACAAAGCAAATTATTTTTGAATATAAATGTTTCTAAAGAAAAGACATAAAAACATATTTATATTTTCTCATACTATGAATCCACAAACACATTTCTTATTACCTTTCTTCATTTCAATAATCTTAATGAAACTTAACGTAATGTCGTGGAAATTTGCTCTTATAGCAGGTATTATTGGCGTGATAATTGACATTGACCATTATATTGAACATATTATTCATGCAAAATCCAATAGGTTTTCTCTCAAAGCAACATGGAACAATGCAATTAAATTGCATCGTTTTACAGAACGAAGTTTTATTCATCATTGGGAAGGTGCATTAGTTTTATCGTTGTTATTTCTCATAATCTTATTTTTTAATTGGCAAATATCATTGGTCCTTGCGATAGGATATTATTCTCATTTATTGTTGGATTATCCATTCTTTGAAACTGGTAAATCATGGAGAATAAAGTTGGGTGATGTGTACGTTACAGAATCGTATTCAGAACTTATTGTAGATGGGACTCTTTTGTTTGGAATACTATGCGTTCTTCTTATTTGAAATAACTGGACCCGCCGAGACTTTCGAATGGTTACACCGAAAAATGATGTGGTAATGACCAAAGTCGAACCCGGATCTGACCCTAGCCAAGGGTCTGTTCTACCATTATACTACGGGCCCAATTTTTAATTACAAAATCAATAGTACTTAAATATATAACCCAAACTTTAATAAAACCTAACTTCCTCCTTAACTGCATGAAAGAGGTGCTTAGGAAAGAAATTATTAAAGACTTTGCTCACGCAATTCGTATTCTTGAAAAACGTGATGCAAAAGATTATGAGGAGCTTAAACAACTTAGCAACGATACTATCGAACACGTTGCATTGTATAAAGATCTTGACATTATTTCCGTAACGGTATTATTATACTCACTCTATAAGATTCTTCTTTCTATTAAACCCGAAGATTATAAACTCGTTTTACACGAACTAATATTGGCAAAACAAAATCTTGAAGGTCGTGAGTTTGGTGCGTATAATGGTAACATTAAACGGTTATTTACAATAATACAAAAATGTGATACAAAAGTAAAAGAACATTTACAAGATGTCATGCAGGCGTCACGTATTAAAAAAGGAACAGTTCTTGTCGATAAAGGCCTTTCAATAGGTCAAGCAGCAGGACTTATGGGATTGTCTAACTGGGACTTACAACAGTATGCATCAAAAACACAGGCGTTAAGTTCACATCATGAAACCATTCCCGCAAAAAAACGTCTTACAAAAGCATTACAATTGTTTGGTGTTGCACAATGAACGAGAAAATACTTTTTTTTGATGCGGGACCGGTAATTACGCTTGTTATGGCGCGGTTGGCATGGATCCTTCCCGAACTGAAGAAACGTTTTGGCGGGAAGTTTTATATCACGCCTGCCGTGAAGTATGAACTTGTTGATAGGCCCCTTACAGTACGCCGTTTTGAGTTTGAAGCGTTAGAAGTTATGAAAATGATTCGTGACGGAATTTTTGAGATGTACGAAAAAGTACCTAACACAAAAGTTAGTGTCTTAAAAAAGCTTGCTAATAGTGCGTTTACAATGCAAAATAGAACAATGGACGTATTACAGGCAGGCGAGGTTGAGTCTGTAGCATCAGCATTACAGGAAAAGAATGCGGGGGTTGTCATGGATGAAAGAACGTTACGTCTTCTCATAGAAAGTAACAAAGATATGAAGTCTCTTCTTGAAAGACGGTTTAAAAAAGATGTGTCTGTTAATCTCACAAAAATGAATGAGTTTAGCCAGAATTTCAAAAACGTTCCAATTATTCGTTCAATTGAACTTGTCAGTGTTGCATATAACCTTGGTTTGTTAGATTCATACTTACCAAAAAGACGTGATGCGAAAAGTACACTTCTTGATGCCGTCTTATGGGCAACTAAATTTAACGGATGTGCAGTTACCGAACATGAAATTGAGGAAATTAAACAGTTCTTGTTAAAATAAATACTTTTTTTATCAAAACATTTTTAAAGCATTTTTATTTTAGAGAGGTATTATGGTGAAGAAATGTGTCGTCTGTAATGAAAACGCCGAGTTCAAGATAAAAGATACGTCCGATTACTATTGTAAAGACTGTGCAGAAGAGAATTTTTCTGATGTTTCAATGCTTATCAAAGTTGAAGAGGAAGCACAGAAATTGAAAGAGTTTCTGAGACAGAAAATTGATGATATTAAGCATGATGAAGAAGAATTGGACACTATGATAACATTTACTGAGAAAAAACATGACAAACACGACACTAAAACTGGGAAAGATTAAAACTTCTACAACCGAGTTAATTGACATTACAAAAGCATGGTTGGCATTATCGTTTGCATTCGCGCTGGTCTATTCTGGAATACAGTTACTTGGCGGCAATTCTTTTGTAGGGATTTTTTCTTTCCAATTTCTAATTATGTTACTTACTTCATTGTTTACTGCAGGTATAGGATTTTTGTTTCATGAACTTGCACACAAGTTTGCTGCACAAAAGTACGGTTGTGTTGCAGAATTTAGGGCGTTTGATCAAATGTTGTATGTGGCGGTTGGACTAGCAGCATTAATCGGTTTTATCTTCGCTGCTCCTGGTGCAGTGATGATTTCTGGACAAATTACACGAAAAGAGAATGGTATTATTAGTGCAGTAGGTCCTCTTACCAATTTCATCCTTGCAATGATTTTTCTTGGATTAATGTCTTTTTACAGCCCACTTGCAGGTGCGTTCCAGATTGGATTTTATATTAACATGTGGTTAGGATTATTTAACCTTATTCCATTCGGACATTTTGACGGCATTAAGATATTCCGTTGGCAGCCTATTGTATGGGGGAGCATGGTTGCGTTTGGATTACTTTTCTTGTTTGTCTTCTAAATGTTAAACGATAAGTTTTTATGATTTTGTAAGTTTTTTATTTTTTTAGTTAACTTGTTTTTCTGGAAAAAACGTTGTTTTTCCCTCGAGAACCACAGAACATTTATATACTTGTTTTGTTTACAAGACTAATTACAGGTTGGTTCTAAAAAAAAGAGAAAACGAGAATTCAAAAAAAGAAGGTACAAGAAAGTAAGATTTTCTGGACCGTCTTTTTTCGAAAATAAAAAAGAAGGTGATAAAACTGAAGCAACACGTCTTCCAAGAGGTAAAAAAGTTTAAAATCCAGCGGTGTTGCAAAGGGTGCGGTAGTCGAATTGTTGTTGAGAATGCAAATCGATATTACTGCAAAAACTGCCGTGGTTATTAATTTTCTTTTTTTCTTTTTTTTCTCAATTACTTTTTATAAAAATTACAAAAACTTTATGCAAATAATTCTTTAAAGAAATTTCCAATCTTTGCAAAGAAACCAATCTTTTCTTCTACCACTTCTTCTTTAATGACTGGTTCTTCAATTGCTTTCCCTACAATTGGTTCTTTAACTATCGGTTCAGGTACTTCTTCTACCGCTTTAACAGTTTCTTTTCCAATAATAAACTCTCCTAGACTTGGACTGACGGAAGTATAATACAGATATCCGTCACTTGACTTATCAAAAACAGTTTCTAACTCTTTTCCATTGACAAAAAGGCGTATATCACCCTGTGAGATGCCTACTGGGAGAAGATCGCTTTCTTTTATCTTTAATGTTACTTTTATTCCTTCATTAATCTTATCTTCAACAACTGATGATATTTTAACTTTTGAATAGGCAATTCCATCAAAGTCCCATGAGACATCATCAACCTCTTCTGTTTTAATAAGGGAATTTTTAACATCTTCATTGAACGTTACGACGATTTCTTGTATGCCACCAGTTTTTGTTTCAAGAAACATTTCATTACCTGCTTTCATATAACTTATTGTCTGAACGACTGAATTTCCGGTCAGATTTGTTTGTAAATTAATATTTGTTAGAATAACTACTGCGGAAAGCATGAACACAACACTTACTATAACCCAGAATACTTTATCTCGCATGCCGCCGTTTTCTTTCTTCTTTGTAACGGCACTTTTCTGTTTTGCCATGGAGAAAGTTAAATAGTTAAAGTATATAAACTTAACTTTTAGAAAAAAAATGTGGGGCTGCGGGGATTTGAACCCCGAACACCTAGAGGTCAGTTACGACATTCCAAAATTCTTGAATACTTCGTATCTTCAGTCTAGTGCTCTTTCCTGCACAAAAATGAAGTTAATTGCTTCATTTTTTATGTCCCAGATTGAGCTACAGCCCCAGTTAAACATGCAATCAAATGAGTATTTATAAATGTTTTTAGGGTATTTACCCTATGTCAGGGCTCCTGTAAGGATTGTACTTGAAAATAAGTTGAACAATATCATGACAACACTTGCAAGGAAACAGTACAAGAGCGTACTTGAAATTAAGTTCTTCCCTAATGAGAACCGTTCGCCAAGTTTATCTGCTCCATTTTCAATTCCGTTACTTAAAACAGTTAAGATATAAATTATTTGAACGATATAAATTCCTACAACAATCTGGAAATAAAACGTTGGAATACCTATCCCAAAAATACTTAACAATTCCCCCGTACTACTTATATTTTCCCCACCTCCCGTAATACTTCCTAATCGTGCGGTAAGCTTTGTTAAAATACCAGAAATCATTGATGTTATGCCAATAACGATACCTGCTATTGCTGGTGTTAAAAATTTAATCTGTGATTTCATAGAAGAAATGACGTCTGACATTAAATCTTTCAGACGTTCTTCCACACGATGAATTTCTTTAATATATCGTGACATGGATAATAATGCTCGTGCAGCGACAAGAGGACCTTTCCTTGCACTTTCAATAAGAACTTTCATTGACGATTCAATAACTTTTGAAGGAAAGTTTACCAGCGCACCCACTTTAGCATCAAATATTGCTTTTTCAAGGCCCATTCCAAGACTGGTCATGTTCCTTTCTGTAATGGTAAAGAAGTCACCAGACGTTGTTCCTCGCATTGTTACTGCAACCTTTGCAAACGCTATTTCTGCAGGTATCCCATCACCTAACCTATTTCCTAATTGGAACAATGCTGATGAGAATTCGTCTTCTAACTCTTTTGTTTTCTGTCGTATCTTAATGACATTCTTTGACCTAAGTGAAAAGTATAGTCCAATAGAAACTCCCAATCCAGCAATAAGAAGAATGGATAATAACGATGCTCCCATGCCGAAAGGTCCGACTTTACTTTCATCATTACATTCAACGCCGCACGATCCTGCCAACATTCCTTCTTCACATGGAGGACATACATACTCCAACATTTTAAAGTCTTTTCCCGGAAGAAGATCAAAATCTGCCGTTCCAATACTATGAAGTATAATTGGACTAAATCCAATAAGTGCCGCGACACAAAAAACTGTTATTGCAAAGAATGCAGGATTAATACCAATAGAAACATTTTTTCCAAGTGAGATGTTCACGTTACGTAACTTTCTAAACCCTTTCTGTTCGCCTATATCTGTCGCACCGTACCCCGCGGGACGTTTTGAAAGAATCGTTTTTCCAAGAAAATATACGCTTATCGGAATGCTTATGTTATAAATTAATGCAATGTATAACACAATAATAAACGGACTTGAACCTGAACTCATGAAACTAACGACAAGCGGTAAGATTACTAATCCCAATATTGGAAGAATAATGCCTAACATGTGTAACATTGTCATAGGAGATTGGAGGTTGTGTGCATAATGCAACATGTTTTCATATGTTCCTGTTAAAACAACGTCGAGAGATTTGTCAAGTAGTGCTAACCTTCGCTCTTCTGACGATTCAAACAGTGACGATTCAATTAAATGGAACGCTTCAACAAATTCTTTATCCCATTCTTTCCACGATTCAAGATATTCATTTGCAGAATCTCGTATCGTACTATATTTTTGCGTTTCAACGTCCCACAATATTTTTCTAAAATCAAGAGATATTGGCGCTTCAAGATGATCTGCAGCGAATTTTATTGCACGTTCAAGATTTGACGTGTGCCGCATAAATGTTACCATATAAAAAACGCTCTGTACCATCTGGCTTGACGCTTTTATACGCCACGTATTTGCCATAAATTGAGGAACACGTTTCAGTAAAGGTATAGATGCCATTCCTGCAACAAATGCAAAAAGAACAAGTATAACCATCGGGTCTCTCTTGAAGAGGATAGGTACTCCCGCAAGAAATAATATTCCTATAAAAATGATACTTATTCCAGCAAGGATTGCTAATGACGTTACGCCTGACGGTGTGACATTAAGATGGCACGTTGTGATTGATTTTTGATATTTTTCAGTTTTTGTAGGATCAACTTTTAACTTTAGAATCTTTTCAGACAAATTGCACATCTTTTCATAGAATGAATAATGTGTTGGGTAGAGTTCCTCTTTAAATTCTGTATATTCTCGAGATGAGACTTCAACCCCCTTCACTGGCGCTTCACCGAACTCTTCTTT
This sequence comes from Candidatus Woesearchaeota archaeon CG10_big_fil_rev_8_21_14_0_10_36_11, assembly GCA_002762845.1. Classification (GTDB taxonomy): domain Archaea; phylum Nanobdellota; class Nanobdellia; order Woesearchaeales; family GW2011-AR9; genus PCYB01. The sequence continues at coordinate 193 of PCYB01000010.1, read as the reverse complement.
AATCTTCGCCTTGTACTTTTCACGCAGTTGCTGGTATTCGTCCTGTTCCATCTATAACCTCAACAAAGATTAATAGAACGGAGTATAAAAACATTGCGACGAAGGGTAATACTTTACCTTTCTGAAGCGATGATTTGATGCATAAACAGAAGCGGGTTCTGCTTCTGTAGTCTTGCTGTTTCTACAACAGACA